>JAIBAS010000413.1 GCA_019695075.1 Promineifilum sp.
TGTCCAGTTCTCCATGTGCGCCCCCGACCCGGCCTTCCCGTCGAAGGTGGCCTTCTCGGCGTTCGGCATCCAGCCGTCGGAGTACCTGGAGTCCACCGGCGGCACGGGCGAACTGCTGGAGAAGCCCGTCGGCACCGGCCCCTATATCGTCGAGAGCTGGAACCGCGGCGAGGAACTCGTCTACACCAAGAACGCCAACTACTGGGGCGAGCCGGCCTTCGCCGATACCCTCGTCTTCCGTTGGCAGACCGAGTCGGCCGCGCGCCTGCTGGAGCTTCAGTCGGGCACGGTGGACGGCATCGACAACCCGGCCCCGGATGACTTCGAGACCATTTCGGCCGACAGCAACCTGCAGCTGCTGCCGCGCCCGGCCCTCAACGTCTTCTACGTGGGCATGAACAACACCTACGCGCCGTTCGATAACGTCCTTGTCCGCCAGGCCATCGCCATGGGCATCGACCGCCAGCGCATTGTCGATAACTTCTACCCGGCCGGCTCCGAAGTCGCCACCCACTTCACCCCGTGCTCCATCCCCAACGGCTGCGCCGGCGACGAGTGGTACGAGTTTGACCCCGAAGCCGCACGCGCCCTCTTGGCCGAGGCCGGCTTTGCGGATGGCTTCGAGACGACGATCACCTACCGTGACGTTGTCCGCGGCTACCTGCCCGACCCCAACATCGTCGCTCAGGACATCCAGGCCCAGTTGCTGGAGAACCTGAATATCAACGCCGAGATCGTTGTCATGGAATCGGGCGCGTTCCTGGAAGCGGCCGACGCCGGCACCATCGAGGGCTTGCACCTCCTGGGCTGGGGCGCTGACTACCCGGACATGACCAACTTCCTCGACTACCACTTCGGTGCCGGTTCGTCTGACCAGTTCGGCGCGCACATCCCCGAGCTGACCGATGTGCTGGCCCAGGCGGCCTCGCTGGCCGGCGACGACGCCCGCGCGCCGTTCTATGAGCAGGCCAACAACATTATCCGCGAGCAGGTTCCCATGGTTCCTGTGGCCCACGGCGGTTCGGGCGTGGCCTACCTGGCCAGCGTCCAGAACGCCCACGTCAGCCCGCTGGGCAACGAGTCCTTCGCCAAGATGGACTCCGGCAAGGACACCTTCGTCTGGATGCAGAACGCTGAGCCGATCAGCCTCTACTGCGCCGACGAGACCGACGGCGAGTCGCTGCGCGCTTGCGAGCAGACAGTCGAGTCGCTGCTGGCCTATGAGGTTGGCGGCACGGCCGTCGAGCCGTCGCTGGCCACCGGCTGCGAGCCGAACGAGGACCTGACGGTCTGGACGTGTACCCTGCGCGAGGGCGTCACCTTCCACGACGGCTCGGCCCTGGACGCCAACGACGTGGTGATGTCCTACGTCGTGCAGTGGGATGCGGCCAACCCGCTCCACGTCGGCAACACCGGCGCGTACAGCTACTTCTCGGCGCTGTGGGGCGGCTTCCTGAACGCCCCGCCGGCCGAGTAATCGCCGCGACCGCAGGCAAGTGATGCTTGCCGATTGATCTGACCTGAGCAGGCGGGATGGATGGCTTCGTCCTCCATCCCGCCTCTTGCCTTAAAACAAAACCATCGCGTCCACGCGAGCCGGAGGAACATGACCCAATACGCGATTCGCAGACTCCTGGCGGCCATCCCGGTGGTCATCGGCGTGCTGATCGTCACCTTCGCCCTCGCCCGCGCCATCCCCGGCGAGCCATGCACGGCCATGTTCGGCGAGAAGGCCACGCCGGAAATCTGCGCCACCTTCAACGCCAAGATGGGGCTGGACAAGCCCCTGACGACGCAATTCCTCATCTTCGCCCGCGACATGCTGGGCGGCGACTTTGGCGACTCCATCCGCTTCAAGCGCCCGGTGATGCAAATCCTGATCGAGCGTCTGCCGCAGACCATCGAGCTGGGCATCGCCTCGGTCATCCTGGCCGTCAGCATCGGCATCCCCCTGGGCATTATCTCGGCGCTGCGCCGCAACTCGCCGGCCGACGTGGCCACGATGATCGGGGCCAACATCGGCGTGTCCATGCCCGTCTTCTGGCTGGGCCTGATGCTCATCTACGTATTCGCTCTTTTACTCAAGGACACGCCCTTCCAGTTACCTCCCAGCGGCCGGCTGTCGGCCGGCATGACGCCCATACCGTTCTATGAGGTCTACGGCTGGCAACTGGCCGAGGGCACGTTCATGGCCAAGCTGGCCGAATTCCTGAGCAACTTCTACATCTTCAATTCGATCATCACCGGCGATTGGGAAGTGCTTGTCGATGCCGTGCGCCATTTGCTGCTGCCGGCCATCGCCCTGGCCACCATTCCGCTGGCCATTGTGGCCCGCATGACCCGCTCGGCCATGCTGGAAGTGTTGGGCCAGGACTACGTGCGCACGGCGCGGGCCAAGGGGCTGCGCCATAGCCAGGTGGTCATGAAACACGCCTTTCGCAACGCCCTGCTGCCCATCGTCACCATCATCGGCCTCCAGTTCGGCCTGGTGCTCAGCGGGGCCATCCTGACGGAAACAACCTTTGGCCTGGCCGGCGTCGGCCGCAGCCTCTATGAGGCCATCACCGCCCGCGACTACCCCATCATCCAGGGCTTCGTCGTCGTCATCGCCGTCGGCTACGTGCTGGTCAACCTCATCGTTGACTTGTCCTATGCCATCCTCGACCCGCGCATCCAGTTGGACTAACCGCCATGTCAATCGCCTCTGAGCCGACACCGACCATTCTGCCGCCGCTGGACGACGCCGCCGTGGCCAGCATCGGCGACTACCGCGCCAACACGCTCTGGCGGCTGACGCTGCGCCGGCTCTTCCGCCAGAAGTCGGCCGTCCTGGGGATGATCATGCTGGGCATTCTGATCTTCTCGGCTATCTTCGCGCCCATCATCGCCCCCTACGACACCGAGAAGCCACTCATCGGCATCGAGAACGTCAGCAAGCGACAGAGGCCGTGCATCCATCTGCTGGGTTGCCCGGCCGACCAACCGCAACACCTCATGGGCATCGACGGCAACTTCCGCGACGTGTTCAGCCGCGTCATCTACGGCACGCGCGTCTCCCTTTACGTGGGCCTGCTGACCGTCGGCTTTGCCGTCATCACCGGCACGCTGCTGGGGGCCATCGCCGGCTTCTTCGGCGGCTGGGCCGACAACGTCATCATGCGCATCCTCGATGTCGTCCTGGCCTTCCCCTTCCTGCTGCTGGCCATCGCCATCGTCAGCGTGTTGGGGCCGGGCCTGACCAACGCCATGCTGGCCATCGCCATCATCAGCATCCCGGCCTACGCCCGCGTGACGCGGGCCAGCGTCCTGTCGGTGCGCGAGATGGACTTTATCGAGGCGTCGCGGGCGCTGGGGGCCAGCAACTGGCACATCCTCTTCAACCGCATCCTGCCCAACGCCCTGCCGCCGCTCATCGTCGTGGCCACACTGGGCATCGCCACGGCCATCCTAGACACGGCGGCGCTGTCGTTCATCGGCCTGGGGGCGCAGCCGCCGACGCCGGAGTGGGGCGCTATGCTGGCCCAGGAACGCAATCAGGTCTTCAGCGCCCCGCACCTGGTCTTCTTCCCCGGCCTGGCCATCATGCTGACGGTGCTATCCTTCAACCTGCTGGGCGACGGCCTGCGCGACGCCCTCGACCCGCGCCTCGTCCACGGCGGCGGCGTGGCCAAAGAGTAGGAAGAATCTCGCGCAAAGACGCAAAGAACGCCAAGCCCAGAAAGTTTCTGAGCTTGGCGTTCTTTGCGTCTTTGCGTGCGACGTTTTCTTACTCGATAGGTTCACCGGTATACGGCTCGATGTCGGTCGCTTCCGGCCCTTTGCTGCGGGTTTCCACGTCGTAGAGCACCCACTGGCCTTCGTCGTAGCTCTCGGCGTCGCCGACGGTGGCCGACTTGTGAAAGAAAATCTCCTCGCCCGCGCCGCGGACGATGAAGCCGTAGCCCTTCTTCTCGTTGTACCACTTGACGCGGCCGATGTACTTGCCCGTCTGCGGGTCGATCTGGATGGTCTCCGGGCCGACGATCTCCGCCCGGCGCTCGTATTCGCGCTCGCGTTCCGGCTCGCGCTCCCGTTCACGCGGGGCGGGCGCGCTCTGTTGGCCGCCATATTGCGAATCGCGCGAATCGCGCGATTCGCGCGGCGCGCGCGGGGCGGCGGCCGGCAACTCGGCCAGCGCTGATGGGTCAATCGGCAATCCCGCCTGGCTCAGCCGTCGCTGCATCTCCACCGTGAAGACGAAGCGCTCGCCGTTCTCATTCTCTTCCCAACGATCTCGAAAGTTCATGTCTATCTCCCGTCGTCTCAAGCAGCTTTCTTAGTTCTGGTCCGCTTCTTCTCCGGTTCGGAAGCGGGGGGTGTCGTTTTCTGGTCAG
>JAIBAS010000596.1 GCA_019695075.1 Promineifilum sp.
ATCGACGCCGATAGCCTGCGCCGTGTCATCGGCCGCGACCCGGCGGCGCGCTGGGTGCAGACCGGCAGCGGCGTGGCCGGGGCGCTGGTTTGGCCGGCCGGACAGACGGCGACGCGCCTCTTCGTGCCCGAATACGCGCCGCTCGACGGCGAACTGGCCGCGGCCGCGGGTCTGGGCGAGCCGCTCTTCCGCAGCCCCGACGCGCCCTCTTTCGCCATCTATGCCCTGCCGGGGCGCCCGCCGGACGCCGAAGTAGCCGTCGGGCAGAGCTTTGGCCGGCCGGCGGCGGCGCGGCTGGACGGCGTCACCCTGCTCAACGCCGCCGACGCGCTGAGCGCGGGGCAGCTGCGGCTGCTGTCGTCATGGGAACTACTGGCGGCGCTGCCGGACGACGTGGCCATGTTCGTCCACCTGCTGGACGCAAGTGGGGCCATCGTCGCCCAGCACGACGGGCTGGATGCGGCGGCGACGACGCTGCGGCCGGGCGACCGCCTGCTGCAACGACACGTCCTGGCGCTGCCGGCACTGCCACCGGGCGAGTACCGGCTGGTGATCGGCCTCTACCGGCGCGGCGACGGCGCGCGGCTGCCCTCGGCCGGCGGCACGGGGGCGGCGTTGCTGGCCCAATGCGTGCCGGACGGCGACGGCCTGGCCTGTGATTTGCCATAACATGGCCAAATGATAGCATTCGAAAATGGATGTAGGGGCTATGTCCTGAACGCAGTTCATTTGACAGGAGAGAATCCAAATGCTGATCAAAGACCGGCTGCATTCACCGTGGGTCAGACATGCTGTCGTCGCTTTCGCCTTCGTCTTCCTCCTCTTGACGCTCGTCGTTGGGTTGGCGGTGGCCGAAGACGGCGAGGACGCGCAGGGCGCGCTCTTGGCCCCCTACGCGCCGACAACGGCAGAACTGATGGCCATGCCGCCTTCCATTGAGCGCTATGTCGCCGCGCACACGCTACCGCTCTCGGCCCGCACCGAGACGGGCATCGACCGGCTCGAAGCCTCGCTGATGAGCTTCGTCCCCCTGACGACCTTTGGCCTGATGCCGCAGCCGGGGCAGTTGACCCTGACAGCGGGCGAGCCAAACGGCTTTAACGCCTGGCCGGTGTCCTGGACAGCCGACGCCAACGCCACCAGCTACGAGCTGCAAGAGGCCCATCAGGCCGACTTCAGCGATGGACAGATCAGCAACGCGGGCACGGCCACCAGCCTGACCCTGACCAAGACCCCCTCGCCGCAGAACGTCTACTATTATCGTGTCCGCAGCCGCATTGGCGACACGGTTGGGCCGTGGTCGAACGTGGGGCGCGTCGTCGGCGGCTTCCGCGACGACTTCGAGGACCCCAATAGCGGCTGGGCCATGCGCCGGACGACCTACATCGAAGAGGTCCACGGCCGCTACCAGGACGGCAAGTACGTCCTGGATGTCAACGACCGCTGGGACTGGGGCATCTCCAGCCCCGGCAAGCCCGCCCCGCGCGTGCCCTACGTGATCGACTTCTGGGCCATGATCGACGACGGCGGGGCGAATCTGTGGTCGTTCGGGGCCGTCTTTGGCGGCGACTGGCCGGCGGCCAACTGCCCGATGAGCACCACCGCCGACGGCTGGTATAAGCACGGCGACTGCTTCAACCACTTCTACAACACCAACACGATCTTCTACGGCCCGCTCAAGCTGCTGTTCGAGCGCGTTGACTATCTGGAGTGGTGTCTGGAGTGCGGCGGCAGCCCGCTCAAGCGCCTCGGCGACATCAACCCCGGCAGCATCAAGACCTTTAAGCTTGTCGATCCGACCGGCTGGAACCACTATCGCATCGAGGTGCGCGAGGACATCATCAAGATCTACGCCGCCAAGCTGGGTTTTGAACCGGAACTGCAATACACCTACCGCGATACCCGCTACATCGACAACGACTACTTCGGCCTGTTCGCCTCGACCGACGAGTATACCAACGGCATCTGGTGGTTCGATAACTTCCAGGTGATGCCGCTCGACTAGAGTCGCGCATAGAGTCAATTTCGTCTGATAACGGGCCAACGGCGGGCGACGCTTGCCGTTGGCCCGTTGGCGTTGGGCCAGCGTGGGGGCAGCGTAGGGCGCGCCTGTTTGCCCGGATGCCGGGGCGGCAGTACCATAGCCGGTATTCAGCGGTTCACTGAACCGGTATAGGAAGGAGCAAAGAGCCATGAACACACAGCAACCCGTTGCCCAGCCGCCCGGCCGGCGACCGCGCCGCGGTCTCTTCCTGGCGGCCCTGCTAGCGTTGCTCGGCGTCCTTGGTCTGGCCCGGATGGGCGCGGCCGAGCAGATCGACGCCAAGCCGACGCCACCCCCCGGGGCCGAGCGGACGCCGTCCCCCTACGCTGCCCTGGTACCGTCGGACGAGGAGCTGGCCGCCATGCCGCCCGGCATCGACCGCTATCTGGCCGCGCATACGCTGCCGGCCAGCGCCTTTCAGCCGGCCAACCTGGTTGACTCGACCAAGACGGCTTCGCAGGATTTGGTCATGCCCGGCGGCCTCTTCGACTACACCATCACCGTCCGCAACACCGGCGAGTTCGACATCCCGGCGGAGGTGACCGACACCCTGCCCAATCAGGTGAACTATATCGAGAGCGAGTGCCTGGCCTTCATCACCGACCAATGCGAATTCAGCGGCGGTGTGATGACCTGGCGTGGCACCGTGCCGGAAGGTGGACAGGCGACCATCACGATCTCTGTCCAACTGAAGACCAACGCCGCGGGCGGCGCGATGGTTGTCAACACCGCCCATATCGAGAGCGTCGAGCAGAACTTCGACCGCAGCGCGACCATCACCGTCGATGAGGCCGAGTCGTCGCCGCTCAGTTTGCTGCCGTTCACCGTCTACGGTCTGGCCCCTGAGCCTGGCCCGGTGACGCTGAGTGTGAGCCAGCCCAACAGCGCCAATGCCTGGGTGCTGACCTGGACGGAAAGCGTCGGCGCGCACGGCTACGAGATTCAGGAGGCCCAGGAGGCGGACTTCTCCGACGCCGTGACTGTCCGCGTCGGGCCGACCACCTCGCAGGCGGTCAGCAAGTCGCCCAGCCCCTTCAACGTCTATTACTACCGCGTTCGCAGCCGCGTCGGCGATCTGGCCGGCCCGTGGTCGAACGTGGGTCAGGTCATTGGCGGCTACCGCGATGACTTCGACAACCCCAACACGGGCTGGACCATGCGGCGCTCGACCTATCTCGAAGAGGTCAAGGGTTTCTACGAGAACGGCCGCTATGTCATGCAGATCATCGACCGCTTCGACTGGGGCATCGTCAGCCCGCTGCAACCCGCGCCGCGCGTGCCCTACGCCATCGACTTCGAGATGCGTACCATCAGCCAGATCTACGCTCACTCGGCCGGCGGCGTCTTCGGCGGCGACTGGACGGGCCAGACTTGCCCGCCGGGCACGTCGTTCGATGAGTGGTATAAGCATAGCGCTTGCTTCAACCACTTCTACAACACCAACATGATCTACAACGACTCCAACCCCAACCGCGTTGTCCTGCAACTGCTGTTCGAGCGGGTTGACCGGCTGGAGTGGTGCCAGGGTTGTGGCGGCAGCCCGATGAAGCGCGTCGGCGACACGAGCGACCTCCAGAATCTCAAGAACATCAACCCCTTCGAGTGGAACCATTACCGCATCGAGGTGCGGCAAGATGGCATCAAGCTCTACGCCGGCTTGCCCGGTCAGCCGTTGACGCTGCAATACGAGTACGACGACACCCGCTGGGTCAACAGCCCGTACTTCGGCCTGTTCGCCTCGACCGACATCATCGACAACCTCACCTGGCGCTTCGAGTACGTCCAGGTGATGCCGCTCGACTAAGCGGCTTGGACGGTTCGTGAACCAATGGCCGGCAAGACCCCGCGCGGGACTTGCCGGCCATTTCTCTGGGGAGGGTGTAGCTTCGTGCGCAAGTTGTTGGCCCGGCCGGTCTGGATCGGCGCGCTCTTGCTGTGGGCCATGTTCGCCCTGGCCGTGACCAGCCTGTCGGGCGAGGGGCCGACGTTCGACGAGCAGGGCTTCCTGGTTCGCGGTCTGGCCTATCTGCGCGGGCCGGCCAACGGCGGCACGCGGACGATCATCGTCGGCCACCCCATCGGCCTCAACGCGCTCAATGCCGCGCTGCTGGTCAACGACTCCACGATCAAGCTGCCGTCGGACGATCCCTCGTGGCAGGAGACCAGCTTCCACCTGCCGGCCGAGCTATTCCTGTGGGGCCGGGGCAACGATGTCGCCCGGACGATGTTCCTGGCGCGCGTGCCGACGATCTGGCTGGGCGCGCTGCTGGCCGCGGTCGTCGGCCGTTGGGCGGGGCAGATGGCCGGCGGCTGGCGGCTGGGGCGGA
>JAIBAS010000369.1 GCA_019695075.1 Promineifilum sp.
CGGCCGTTGTGCCGCCCCTGGCCGGCGGGCCGGCCGCCGCGCCTGCGCCTGCCGGCGGCCATCGCTTCGTGGCCATGCGCACCATTGCCGGCCTGGCCAACATCCTCGCCATCGTGTCGGCGGTGTTGGGCTTCCTGGGCGGGCTGATTACCGGCTGGCAGGCCATCGGCGGCCCACTGGGTATTCTGGGGGGGCTGGTTGTAGGCGCCATCGCCGGCGCGCTGGGCTGGATCTACTGGCGGCTTCTGGGCGAAGCCATCTGGGTCATTCTGGACATCGAGGCCAACACCCGGCGGGCGGCGGTGGCGTTGGAAGAGCAGAAACGCTAAGGTAAGAATCCGCTATGAAGGACACCAACACGCCGCGCGATGTCAGTGAGTCGCCTCCACCGCCACCGCCCAAATTGGGGCCGGCCGGACGCGCCAGTATAGCCGGTGACCTCACGGCGCCGGAGACCAACGCGGCCCGGATTGGCGAGAGCCCGCCGGCCGGCGATGTCCCACTCCCTACCGCGGCTGCATCCACCGACGCCAAGTCTCCCCCGGCCCGCGAGCCAACGATGACGCGCGATAGCGACCAACCCCTTTCGCCTGAACGAAAAGAGGAGCTACGCCACCTGACGCCCAGCGCGAAAATCCGCGAAACGGTCAACGACGTGCCAGAGTCACAGAAGGTCGATCCGGTCTACGGCTACAAGGTCGATCGCTTTGAGGCCGATCATATCGTCCCCTACAACTCCGTTGTTGCCATGAAGGGCTTTAGTCAGCTCGACCACACCAATCAGGAGGCCGTGGTCAACTACCCGGCCAATTTCATGGGCCTCGACCGGCGCACCAATGCCTCGAAGGGCGATAAATCCTGGGCCGAGTGGCCGGGCCACCCCACGTATGGCCCCGTACCGGCGGAGCTCCGCGCGCAGATGATCGCCCGCGAACAAACGTTGCGCCCCGAATTGCAGGGCGAGATCGATAAACGCCTGGCGACCCAGGCCGGAAACTAAGGGACGGAGCGGATCCATGCAACCACTTGATAGAAACACTGTCCTGGCGTCGTTACGCAACCGGAGTAACCCTCGCCTGGTGTTGCGGCCAGAGGACACGCCCGTGCCGGAGCACATCCCCGCCGACTGGTGGCCGCTGCTGTCGCTGCGCGGCGTCGATCACGTTGCGCTGGCTCAGCTTTGGGGCGCGTTAACCGACACCCTGCCGCAGACGTGGCAGCAATTGACTCGCACGCTACGCGGGTTGGCCGTTCTGCTAGAAGACGGCTACCCGCCGGCTCTGCTCTACCTCACCGTCGGCGACGGCCGGCTCTACCATCATCGTGGCCAACCGCCCGTCGCCGCTGGCCACGCTCCGGCGCGACTAGCGGAAGCGTGGTCTGCTTGGCCGGCCGAAGCACGCGCGCTCTACGAACTGCACAACGGCTGGTCGGCACTGTTCTCGCTCTCAATGGGCCACCTGCCCGTGGCCAAGATCGACATGGCCTACGACGTCGCCGGCGACATCGTCGCTGACCCCGGCGCGCTGCCACTCGACCTGCGACGCACGGCGCTCGTCTACGCCAATGGCGCGGGCAGCTACCTCTGCCTTGAAACGCTGGCCAATACCCCCGCCCGAGCCTTTGTCTGGACGGCCAGCCACCCCGACGCCATCGGCCTTCAGGCTGGCTTTGCCGCCCTCTACGATGCCTGGACAGCCATTCACTTTGAGGAGATGGACAACGCCTAGCCCTGACGCTTTCCAAACGATTCGGAATAGGAGAACGCGATGGAACCTGAAACAACTGCCAAGGCTGCCTCTGACATGACCAAAGGCGTCGTCCGCGCCGGCGAACAACTGGTCAAGAAACTCTGGCCCATCATGGACGCCGCCTCGGAGAAGAAGCTGCCCAGCGACTACCTCTCCACGCAGGCCATCCAGAGCATCCAGGGCAAACGCTTGTCATAGATGACGTGATGGCGTGGGCTGACCAACCGGCCCACCGAGCGAGCTGTGCCATGAGCAGTTTCTTCGACAAGATGCGCTCCGGCGCGGGCAAGGCCGCTTTCGAGGCCGACAAGCTGCGCCGCGTCACTGCCGCCCAGTCAGAATTGCGCCGGCTGCGCGACGAGATGAACCGGGCGGTCAATCTCGTGGGCCGCGTCGCCTTCGACCTGCACCAGCGCGGCCAGACCGGCCCGCCAGAGTTGCGCGCTGCCTGCGACGCCGCCGCGGCCGTGCTGGCCCAGGTCAGCGCTCAGGAAGCGGAGATCGAGCGCATCCGCAATGAGCAGTACGTCGAGCCGGCGACGGCCGCCTACGACCCTTCGCCGCTCGTCTGCCCGGCGGGTCATGGCCCGTTGACACCGGGGACGCGCTTTTGTCACCACTGCGGCCAACCGGGTGTGCCCCGCGCGGCCGTGCCGACCATCCCCTGTCCCACCTGCGGCACGCCGCTGCAACCCGACGCGCGTTTCTGCTTCAACTGCGGCCAACCCATGACGTCTTCGCCCCCGCCGCCCGCGCCGGCCCCGACCGCGCCATCCCCCCCACCCGCGCCAACCGACCCCACCCAGCCGGAGACAGTGCGCCTGGGCAGCGCCAAACCCACCTGCCCATCGTGCGGCGAGCCGGTGCTCAACGACGCGGAATCGTATTGCGCCACGTGCGGCTACCCGCTGAAAGGGGCCACCTGAGCATCGAGGGAGCCATGCGCCATCACCGTCCCATCCTCCTCGTCCTCTTGCCGGCTTTGCTGCTGGCGCTGGCCGTCGCCCGCGTTGCCGCCCAGACGCGTGACTCGCTGGTCATCAGCCTGGAGCCGCCGGTCGCCACTGTGGGCGCGGAACTGGTGGTTGTGGCCAAGAACTTCACCTGGGACAGCGTTGCCCGGCTGAATATCACCGCGATGAACACCGATGAGCCGGAGGGAGCCGTGCCGGTGGCTGAAAACCTGGCCCTCGGCCCGCGTCGCCGGGCCACGCTCAGCGCCACGCCGACCAGCCCTGGTCTGTGGGAGGTATCTACCCACAATGATGTGGCCGCAACGGCATGGTTTGCCGCGGCTCCGTCCCTTGTGCGACAGGTGCTCGTGCCCGCTGAGTCCGCTGAGCAGCCGGCAGCGTTGGTCGCCACAGCCGGCTCGACCACCGGCCAACTGACCTTCGACACACCGGTTGAGGCCGTCGTCGTTCGCAGCGCCGACTTCGATGAGGCGGGCCTCGGCGCGTGGTACTTCGACCTGGCCGAGGAAAGCGCCGTCACGTTGCAGGCCAGCGCCGCCGGGAGCGCCGCGCCGCTGAGGCTGGTTGTGCTGGACGCCGGCGGTGAGTGGGTTGCCGAAGAGGATGGCGTTGTGGCCAACGTCGTCCTGCCCGCCGGCCGCTATCTGCTCGCCGTCATCAGCGAGGAAGACAACGCGGCCGAGACGACCTACACCCTATCGCTGACTACCGGGCTGAGCGGCGACGGCGAGGGCGGTTCAATCGCGCCGGGAACACTCACGCCGGGCCTGTTGTCGCCCGTCGGTGACCTAGACGAGTACACCTTCACCGGCGCGCCGGGCGACGTGATCTATACCGCCATACGGGCAGCTGACGGCGCGCTCAACCCCTTCCTGGAGCTGCTCGACCCGTTCGGCAACGTCGTTGCCGCCAGCGACGCCGGCAACGGCGGCGATGCGCTGCTGTCCTACGTCGTCCCCCTGGCCGGCCCATTTGTGCTACGCCTCTCCGGCGCCGGCGGCACGGAAGGCAGCTATACCCTGGAGTTCGCCCACGACCCGCAGATGGCGCGGGCCACACCGCCGACGCTGCTGGCCGACGGCCAGACGCAGATGGGCGAAGTGCCACGCAATGGAGCACAGGCGTGGCTGGTGGTTGGCCGGGCGGGCGAGACGCTGAACGCGCGTGTCGCCGGTCAGACGGCCGGCTTCGACGCCAACCTGGCGCTCCTTGGCCCCGATGGCCGGCAACTGGCCACTGACGACGACAGCGGCGGCGATCTCAATCCGGTCATCAACATTGTCCTGCCCGGCGACGGGACGTACGTCCTGATCGTCGGCAGCTATACCGGCGCGGCCGGCAGCTACACGATTACCCGCTCGGACTAGCCCATCCCAATGATGGCCCCTAGACAGCCGGAGTGAGCCACCCATGAAGTGCCCCAACTGCTACAACGACGTTCGCGACACAGCCAAGTTCTGCCCCCACTGTGGCCACGAGATGACGGCGGCGCAGAAGCCCTCCGTCCAGGACAACGCGGCGCAAAAGACGCAGCTCGTCCGGCCGCGGGCCGACCAGCCCGCCCCGCCACCGCCGGCGACGCCGCCAGCAGCGCCGCCGGCCTATAAGCCGCCGGTCTACACCCCGCCCGGCGGCG
>JAIBAS010000386.1 GCA_019695075.1 Promineifilum sp.
GACGGTCGTGTCGGCGGCGATGAGCAGCGTCAGCCGATCGCGCCGGCCGGCGGCCAGAGCGTGGGCGGCGGCCTCGGCCTTCTGCGCCGCCGTCAGGCGCACGTAGTCGGCCGGGCCGGCGCTCAGGTGGACATCTTCGTCCACGTCGGCGGCATAGACCTCGAACGGGTAGCCCAGCAGCCGCAGCAACTGCCGCCGCCGCGGCGACTGTGAGGCCAGAACGAAATGGTAGGCGTCCATTGCCAATGAAAAAGAGACCGGTCTACACGGAAGTATACCGGTCTCCTCGTCAAAGACTCGTACAGAGTCGGAACTACTTGACCTCGACGACGGCGCCGGCCTCTTCGAGGGCCTTCTTGGCGTCGGCCGCCTGTTCCTTGGTCACAGCTTCCAAAATGACGTTCAGGCCTTCGACGGCGTCCTTGGCTTCCTTCAGGCCCAGGTTGGTCAGCGTGCGCACGGCCTTGATGACCTCGATCTTCTTCGGGCCGATGTCCTTCAGCTTCACGGAGAACTCCGTCTGCTCCTCGACTTCCTCGGCCGGCGCGGCGGCGCCACCGCCGGCCATCATGCCCGGCATCATGCCCATGGCCATCGGCGCAGCGGCGCTGACGCCCCACGCCTCTTCCAGCTTCTTGGTCAGTTCGGCCGCTTCCAACAGGGTCAGGCCGCTCAGTTCCTGTACGATCTTGTCCAAATCTGCCATTGTCTTATATCACTCCTAGTCTGCTTATCGCGCGGACGTGTGTCCGTCTCGTGTTGTCGATTGATAAGATGAGCCACAGCCCGTCAGGCCGCGGCGGCGTCCGGCGCGGCGGCGTTCTCGTCCTTCTTGGCGTAGGCGTCCAGGACGTTGACGACCTGGCGCACGCCGTTGGTGACGGCCGAGACGATGCCCTGCGCGGGCGCGTTGATCAGGCCCAGAATCTGGGCGCGGAGTTGGTCGAGCGAGGGCAGCGTGGCCAGCGATTCGACCTCTTTCGGGGTCAGCACGCGATTGCCGAGCATGCCGCCGACGATCTTGAGCTTGTCGTTGGCCTTGGCCTGGTCGACCAGCACCTTGGCCAGCGCCGGGGCCTCGCCCAGGGCGAAGCTCGTCGCTACCTGACCGTTCAGCAGCTCGCTGGGCGGCACGTGGTCGGTCTGCTCCAGGGCGATACCGAGCAGCGTGTTCTTGGTCACGTTGATCTGCCCGTTGGCCTCGCCGATCTTCAGCCGCAGCGCTTCCATTTCCTTGACGGTCATGCCGCCGTAGCGGGTCAGGAAAATGGCCGAACTGCGCTCGAGCAGGTCGCGATACTCCGTTACCAACTCATCCTTGCGTTTCTTGTCGATTGCCAAAGGTTTTCACCTCCTCTGCAAGAAAAAATCCTCCGTACCGGCGCGGCCGATAGGAGGACTTTACAGGTCAGGCGGGTGGGGTTGGCCACCCGGCGTTGGCTGTAGTGTCCTACCTCGGCCGGCAACATTAAGGGGCGCGCCCCGCCGGCTGTCTCTGGTAGAGACTACGGTTGTTGTTGACGTGCGTTTAGAGCGCGGCCTCCACCGGGTCGAGGCGAATGCCAGGCCCCATCGTGTTGGCGACCGTGATCTTCTGGATATACGTGCCCTTGGCCGCGGCCGGGCGGGCGCGCTTGACGGCGCCGATGAAGGCAGTCAAGTTCTCGTTCAATTGCTCCTGGCTGAAGCTGGCCTTGCCGATCGGCGCGTGGATGTTGGAGGTCTTATCGACGCGGAACTCCACGCGGCCGGCCTTGGCCTCGTCGATCAGGCGGGGCAGGTCCGCGGCCGGGGCGACCGTGCCCGCGCGCGGGTTGGGCATCAGGCCGCGCGGGCCGAGCACGCGGCCCAGACGGCCGACCTTGCCCATCATCGACGGCACGGCGATGGCCACGTCGAACTCCGTCCAGCCTTCCTGAATGCGCTTGATGACCTCATCATCGGCGATGATGTCGGCGCCGGCGTCGCGGGCCGTCGTCGCGTCTTCGCCCTCGGCGAAGACGAGCACACGCACCGTCTTGCCAAGGCCGTTGGGCAGCACGACCACGTCACGGACCTGCTGGTCGGCGTGGCGCGGGTCGACGCCCAGGCGCATATGCACCTCGACCGTCGGGTCGAAGTTGGTCGTCGCCGTCTCTTTGATGAGCTTGACGGCCTCCTCGCGGCTGTAGAGCTTGCTGCGGTCGATCTTGGCCGCCGCCTCTACGTACTTACGTCCTCGTTTTGGCATGATTGCTCCTTGTGGTCTGGCGACCTTGGTCGCCTTGGCGAACGCTTCTTCAGTCGTTCTCCCACTTTTCAGTATCCAGTGTTCAGTGTCCAGTATCCAGTGTCCAGTATCCTGTATTTTAGTATTCAGTTATTCGGTGATCAGCATTCAATCTGCTCACTGCTTACTGGATACTGCTCACTGCTTACTGGATACTGCTTACTGGGCACTGCTTACTGGCTACTGCTTACTCCGTAACAGTGATCCCCATACTCCGGGCCGTGCCGGCGACGATTGCCATCGCCGCCTCGACATCGCGGGCGTTGAGGTCTTTCATCTTCTGCTCGGCGATCTCGCGCAGCTGCTTCTGGGTGATGCTGCCAACCTTGTCGCGGTTGGGCACGGCCGAGCCGCGGCCAACGCCGGCCGCCTTCTTGATGAGGTCGGCCGCCGGCGGCGTCTTCAGCACGAAGGTGAAGCTGCCGTCCTGGAAGACGGTGATCTCCGCGGGGACGATCTGGCCGACCATCGCCGCGGTGCGCGCGTTATATTCCTTGCAGAACTGCATCAGATTCACGCCCTGGGGACCGAGCGCCGTACCAATCGGCGGGGCGGGGTTGGCCTTGCCGGCCTGAATCTGGATTTTGACAACTGCCTTGATCTTCTTTGCCATCGTTTTACTCCTGGAGTCCAAGCGCCCGCCGCAGCAGGCTCCTCCGCTTGCGCCGCGCCAGAGGCGGCTGCTCTATACCTTTTCCACGTGCAGGAAGTCGAGTTCGACCGGCGTCTCGCGGCCGAAGAACGACACCATCACCCGCACCTTGGCGCGCTCGGCGTCGATGTCGGAGACCGTGCCGATGAAGTCGGCGAACGGCCCGGTGCCGATGCGCACCTTCTCGCCGCGCTGGAAGTCGAATTTCACCTTGGGCGCTTCGGCCTCCATACGGTTCATGATCTTGGCCACTTCGTCGGCGCGCAGGGGCGTCGGGTCGTTGCCCATGCCGACGAAGCCGGTCACGCCGGGCGTGTTGCGCACGACGTACCAGGACTCCTCGGTCAGGATCATCTGGACGAGGATGTAGCCGGGGAAGACGCGGCGCTCGACGGTGCGGCGCTTGCCTTCCTTGATCTCGATCTCTTCCTCGGTCGGCACGACGACATCGAAGATGAAATCCTGCATCCCCATCGTCTCGATGCGCTGCTCGATGCTGTGGCGAACCTTGTTCTCGTAGCCCGAGTAGCAGTGGATGACGTACCACGCGCGGCCGTCGGCCTGCACGGCGTCGTCGTCGCTCAGCAAATCCTGCGTGTCGTCCAACCGATTGTTCTGGTTATCCATGGGGATTAACTGCTTTACAGACCTAGCATCCGCTGGATAAGAAACTCGATGGAGTTCGAAAACAGAGCGTCCACCACCCACAGGAAGGCGGCGAAGGCGGCCGTCACACCGAGGACGACGGCGGTCAGGCGCTGGGCCTCGTCGCGTGTCGGCCAGGTGACCTTGCGCAGCTCGCCGCGGGTCTCGCGGAGATAGCGGCTAATCGCATTTTCTTGCGGCACAACCGCCGCTTCTTCTTTCTTCGCCACGTTTGATCTGTCCTCTCGGTAGCCTGGAGAAGGCCGGCTCCACGGCCGGCCCACTCTTGCAAAAGGCAGGTCACCGACCTGCCCTACAGGGGGTGCAGGAATCGAACCCGCAGCCTACGGTTTTGGAGACCGTCGCTCTGCCAATTGAGCTAACCCCCTACAGAAGTTGTCAGTAATCAGTATCCAGTATCCAGAGATGAAATCGGTTAACTGACCCACTGAATACTGACTACTGATCACTGACAACTGACGAACTATCTTGTTTCGCGGTGCAGCCGCACGCAGCGGCAACGCGGGCAGAACTTATTCAACTCGATGCGACTCGGGTCGTTCCGCCGATTCTTCTCAGAGATGTAGTTGCGCTCTTTGCACTCCGTACACGCCAGGGTGATGTGAGTGCGAACGGCCTTCTTTGCCATGTTTGTTTAACCCTTAGGCCAGAATCTTAGTGATGACGCCGGCGCCGACGGTCAGGCCGCCCTCGCGGATGGCGAAGCGCTGGCCTTCCTCCAACGCCACCGGGGTGATCAACTTCACCTTCAGGTTCACGTTGTCGC
>JAIBAS010000212.1 GCA_019695075.1 Promineifilum sp.
TAATCTTCTGTAATGGCCAGCATTTGCTTGAAGGGATGATACTGTCGAATTCTTTGTGCCTGCCGATGATTTTCCCTGGGTTTTTGCTTAAACCGTACTGATGTGATGGAGGGCAGAAACAGCCAAATAGGGCTTGACAAAGGACATCGTCTCTCGTAAAATGAACATTGTTCACTGAATATTATTCATTTGTAGTTAGTTTGATGAAGCAAAATACCCGTCAGCAAAACAAAGCTGAAACGCGGCGCCTGTTGCTAAGAGCAGGGCTGGATTTATTTCTCGAACAAGGTTTCGAGAAGACCAACGCCGTTGAAATCGCCTCAAAGGCTGAGGTGGCGGTGGGAACCCTCTACCTTCATTTTGGGGATAAGGCAGGACTGTTGCAGGAGGTGCTGCTCCAGGGGGCTTTGGATCTCCATGAACGCGTTATGAAGGTCTATATAGATCCACCAGGTGATCCCTATACGCTCGCCCGCGCCCATGTTGAAACTATCGTCCAGTTTCTTGAGGAAAACCAGAAGGAAGGGCGTTTCTTGCTGGAGTACGCTTCTCGGCGGGATTCGGCCATCACGAGTGTGCTCGACAAGATTGTCAAGCAGATCGAACTCAGCGTTGAGTCCGGGGTAAAAATGGGGGTTTATCGGGCGGACATCAACCCGGCGCTGGCAGCCAGAGCTGAAGCAAGTATGAACCTGGGCCTTCTGGCCTGGTGGATTCAAGACCCGGGGCGCGCCACTCGTGAAGAAATCATTGAGACGCTAACGAAATTCCGTGCCTCGGGCTTGCATTCACAAACAAAACACGATTACACATAGGACTCACCATGAAAGATAACGTCAGCCTTGCAGGATTACGCGGCCCAGTTGAGCTAGGAGTAACACGGCTAGGAAAGTCGGTCAGACAGAATTTGATCCTTGCGAGTTTGGTGGTGGCAAGGGGGATTCGATCGAGATCGTCCTCTCCAATTCGGCGCGTGGGATTTATTGGCTTAGGGCGTATGGGCTACTCAATGGCATACAACCTGCTTAAGGCAGGATTCGATCTCACCGTATACAACCGTACGGCAGCTAAAGCCCAACCCCTTGTTGAATTAGGCGCATCGCAAGCAATATCGCCCAGAGAAGCCGCCCAAAATGCAGATGTCGTCATCACCAGTCTGATGGATGATCAATCCGTGCTGGACGTTGTGACTGGCCCTGAAGGTCTACTTGCGGGCTTGCGGGCCGGCAAAATTCATATCGGCACAAGCACAAGTTCACCACACCTCGGAGCGTACCTGGCCGAACTGCATCGCGCACAGCATAACATATATCTTGCTGCGCCAGTGCTTGGTCGATCCGACGCAGCCAAAGCGCGTAAGCTTACAACCTTCGTTGCCGGTGATCCGGATGCCATCCGAAAATGTCGGTCAGTTTTCGATGCCTACTCATTAATTGTTCTCAACGCCGGCGCCGATCCTGCATCAGCAAATACGATCAAACTCATCGCCAACTACAGCGCATTAAGTGTGATTGATTTGGCGGGGCAATTATTCGCGCTTGGGGAGAAGACCGGGATTGATGCCGGGACGATTACCCTTGTGCTTAAGACGACGTTCGATAATCCAAATTTCCATTATTACATTGACAAAATCCGCTCTCGCGATTTCGACCACGTCGGTTTTGATCTTCGTGGTGGTTTGAAGGACGCGCAATTGATGATGGAGATGGGTGAAGCAACCCAGGTCGCCCTGACTAATGCTGAAAGCGCTCACAAGAAATTTCTGGCTGCTTTAGCAAATGGCATGGAAAATAAAGACTGGAGTGCAATCTACGAAATTACCCGGTTATATGCGGGGTTAAACAACTAGTTGGATAAGGAATCGTTTTATCGGTCGGTCGGCCGCGACAAACTGTGGCGGGCCGGCCTGGAAGATTTGGATCAATGGACAATCTGACGGTAGCCATCCAAGCCGGCGGCAAGAGCAGCCGCATGGGCACGGACAAGTCATTTGTACCCTTCCTGGGACGACCGATGATCGAGGTCGTCCGCGAGCGCGTCGAGGGGCTGGGCGATGAGCTAATCCTCATCACCAACACGCCGGAGCCGTATGCCACCCTGGGCCTGCCCATGTTCGGCGACGATTACCCCGACACGGGGCCGCTGGGCGGCATCTACACGGCCATCCGCCACGCCCGCAACCCGCATGTGCTCATCGTCGCCTGCGACATGCCCTGGCTGAACCGGCCGCTGCTGGAATATCTGGCCGGCCTGCGCGAGACGGCCGACATCGTCGTGCCGCGCTGGGACAAGTTCCCGGAGCCGCTACATGCCGTCTACAGCCAGACCTGCCTGGAGCCGATCCGTGAGAAGCTGGCGGCGGGAATGCTGAAGATCACGGCCTTCTACGGCCGGGTATCGGTGCGCTTTGTGGATCGGCCGGAGATCGAGCGCTTCGATCCGCAGGGGCGGTCGTTCGTCAACGTCAACACCCCCGATGATTTAGCTGCTCAACAGAGATAAACCGCTCACGCCAAGAAGCTCACGCCGAGGCGCAAAGGAGCCAAGACGCCAAGAAGAATCTCTTGTCTTGTCTGCTTCTTCTTTGCGCCTTTGTCCCTTCGCGCCTTGGCGTGAGCTTCTTACTCCCAGACGCGCCACGGCGCGCCCTGCTGCCACAGGCGCTCCAGGTCGTTGGCGTCCTTCAACGTGTCCATCGACTGCCAGAAGCCGCCGTGGCGGTACATCATCACCTCGCCGGCGGCAATGAGTTCCTGCAAGACGCCTGTCTCCAGGGCCTGCGCGTCGCCGCCGCGCATCCACTCCAGCGTCGCCCGCTCGAAGACCATGAAGCCGGCGTTGATCCAGTAGGGCAGTTCCGGGTACTGGACGTATTGGCGCACGAACCCATCCTCGGCCGCGTCCATGATGCCATACTGGTAGTGCTTCGGCTGGATGGCGGTGATCGTCACCAGCTTGCCGTGGGCGCGGTGGAAGGCCAGCAGCGCGGTCAGGTCTACATCGCCGACGCCGTCGCCATAGGTGACGAAGAAGCGGTCGGCGGTCAGGTAGTCGACCACGCGGGCGATGCGGCCGGCCTTGTCGGTACGCAGCCCCGTGTCCACCAACGACACCGCCCACTCCGGGTGCTGCTCCGGCCCGCGAAAGGCGATGTCGCCCGAATGGTTGCCGAGGGTGATGGTGAAGTCGCGGGTCATGGCCTCATAGTCGAGGAAGTAGCGCCGCAACTGCTGGGCCTCGTAGCCCAGCGGCAACACGAAGCGATTGAAGCCGTGGGCGGAGAAGATGCGCATCACGTGCCAGATGATGGGCCGGCCGCCGATCTCGACCAGTTCCTTCTTGGTCAGCGTGCCGCCGCGCATGCGCGTGCCCTCGCCGCCGCAGAAAATGACTACCGGGATGTCTTCGTTGCTCATGTTCAAGAGAGATTATCCGTACATTGGGAAGACTCACGCCAAGGCGCAAAGGAGCCAAGGCGCAAAGAGGCTTTTTTCTCTATCTTCTTTGTCTTTGCGTCTTTGCGTCTTTGCCCCTTAGCTCCTTTGCGTGAGCGTCTTACTCGTCCCACTTGATCTCCCGCGCCCGAACGACGGCGGCGCGGAGGTTCTTCTCGAAGGGCGGGTAGACGATCCCGGCCTCGGTGATGATGCCGGTGACGTAGCGGTGGGGCGTCACGTCGAAAGCCGGGTTGCGGGCGGTGATGCCCGCCGGCGCAATGGCCGTGTCGATGACGGTCAACACCTCATCCATGCTGCGCTCCTCGATGGGGATCAGGTCGCCCGTGGCCAGGTCGAGGTCGATGGTGCTGGTGGGCACGACGGGGTAGAAGGGCACGCCGTTCTCCCGCGCCAGCACGCCCAGCTGGTAAGTGCCGATCTTGTTGGCCACGTCGCCGTTGGCGGCGGTGCGGTCGGAGCCGACGAGGACGAGGTTCACTTCGCCACGACGCATGAAGTGGCCGGCGGCGTTGTCGGCGATGAGGTCAAAGGGGATGCCGCGCTGCTGGAGTTCCCAGGCGGTCAGACGCGCCCCTTGCAGCCGCGGCCGGGTCTCATCGACCAGCACGTGGATGCGCTTGCCCTGCTCGTGGGCGGCGAAGACGACGCCCAGAGCCGTGCCCCAATCGACGGTGGCCAGCGCGCCGGTGTTGCAATGGTGGAGGATGGTGTCGCCGTCGGCGATGAGTTCCGCGCCGTAGAAGCCCATACGCCGGTTGAGGGCGACATCCTCGTCGGCCAGCCGTTGGGCCGCGGCCAGCAAGGCGTGGCGCACGTCCTCGGCCGACTCCAGCTCCTCGCCGGCGGCGACGCGCAACTGCCGGCGCACGGCCCAGGCCAGGTTGACGGCCGG
>JAIBAS010000126.1 GCA_019695075.1 Promineifilum sp.
ACCGGCGTGACCTCAGCATCTTCCGCATCGGCTACGATATGTTGGAAAGGTGTCTCATCAATAACCTGCCTGCTTCTTTCAGGCAGGTGCCTTACTTCACCTGATTTTGTGTCAGGTAGCTAGATTACTGACCACTATTCCCCGATGCACCATTGTTTGCGCGCTGCCTAAGCTGTAGAGCAATCGTCGGTTTGGCGGCGGGAACCGTAGCGGCAGGCGAAGCGTTATAGGGCTATACTTGGAAACATTGTAGGTTAATGTGCACCCGGGTTCGCCTGGGTCAGGAGCGTAGATTTGTACAGACAGCCATTGTTACCGGGCTGGTTGAGTGCCCTGTTGTCGGCCGCCTTCGTCTTCTCGGCGGTGGCGGTGTTGTTCTTCGCCTATTTGACCGTCCAACACCTCATGAGCCGGCCGGCGGAGACGGTCGATGCCGCCGGCGCGGAGGGCGGCCTCTCACCCGCGGGCGGCGAGTTGCCGCCGGCGCAGGTGATCGACGGCAGCGTCGCCGCGACGCCGACGCCGGCCGCCCCGACCATCGAAGCCTGGGACGGCGATTCGCGCGTCAATATCCTGCTCATGGGCATCGACCGGCGACCGGGCGAGGGCTTCGTCTCGCGCACAGACACGATGATGATCTTGTCGATTGATCCGCAGACGGATTCGGCCGTCATCCTGTCGATCCCGCGCGACCTCTACGTGGATATCCCCGGCTTCAGCCAGGATCGCATCAACACCGCTCTGGTGCTGGGGGCGCGCAACGGCGACTATCTCGACGGCGCGGCCCTGGCCATGCAGACGGTGTCGTATAACCTCAATATCCCCGTCCATCACTTCGTGCTGGTGGACTTCAACGCCTTCGTGCGCAGCATCGACTTGCTGGGCGGCATCGATGTCGATGTGCCCTACGAGATCAACGACCCGGAATACCCGGACATGAACTACGGCTACGACCCGCTTTACATCCCGGCGGGCTTGCAGCACTTCGACGGGGTCATGGCCCTGAAGTACGCCCGCACGCGCCACGGCGACACGGACTTCAACCGCGCCTATCGCCAGCAGCAGGTGCTCTTTGCCGCCCGGCAGCAGGCGCTCAACCTGGGCATCGGCGAGATGCTGCTGCGCGCGCCGTCGCTCTACCGCGAGGTGGAGGAGGGCATCCGCACCGATCTAAGCCTGGAGCAGATGTTGCGGCTGGCCAAGACGGTCAGCGATATGCCGTCGGGCAACATCCGCAACGAGGTGCTCGACTACGATTACGTCAGCAGCTACCGCACGCCGGGCGGGGCCTCGGTGCTGCTGCTGCGGCCGGAGACGGCTGTGCCCCTGATCGAGAGTCTTTTCGGCCAGTAATGGGGTACAATCACCCCACGATGAATCGCCAGGAATTCAAACAACGACTTGAGCAAGGCCCCGTGCTGATGGACGGGGCCTTTGGTACTGTTCTCCACGGCCGCGGCGTCCCTATCGACCAGTCGTTCGATGCCGTCAATCTGACCAACCCCGCGCTGGTGGCCGAAATCCACCGCGGCTACATTGATGCCGGCTCCGACCTGATCGAGACCAACACCTTTGGCGCCAACCGCTACAAGCTGGCCGAGCACGGCCTGCAAAACCAGGTAAGCGAGATCAACCAGGCCGCCGTGGCCATCGCCCGGCGGGTGATCGCCGGCTCGTTTCGCGACGTGCTGCTGGCCGGGTCGATTGGGCCGCTGGGTGTGCGCCTGGCGCCGCTTGGCCGCGTGCCCGTGCATGAGGCCGAGGACGCCTTCCGCGAGCAGATCGAGGCCCTGGTGGCCGGGCCGGCCGGCGTCGATCTGGTTATCATCGAGACGATGTCGGACGTCAAGGAGATCGAGGCGGTCGTCAATGCCGCCCGCGCCGTGGCCCCCGACCTGCCCGTCATCGCTCAGATGACCTTCACCCGCGATGACAAGACGCTGCTCGGTTACCCACCCGAAGCGTTGGCGACCCATCTGGCCCGGCTGGATGTCGACGCCGTCGGCATCAATTGCAGCGGCGGCCCGGCCCAGGTCTTGCGGCTCATCAGCGTCGTCCGGCAACTGGCCCCCGACGTGCCCGTCTCGGCCGCGCCCAATGCCGGCTGGCCGGAGCAGATGGCCGGCGGCCGGGTGATGTATCCGGCCACGCCCGATTACTTCGCCGACTACACCCGCGCTTTCGTCGAGGCCGGCGTCAATCTCATCGGCGGCTGCTGCGGCACGACGGCGGCCCACGTCCGGGCCATGCGCCGGGCGTTGGACACACCCGGCCACAGCACCCATAGCATGCCCGAAGTGCGCGTCGTCAGCCGGGCGGAGCGGCGTGTGGCCGCCGGCGGCGAGCCGACGCGCCTGGCCCAACACCTGGCCGCGCAGCAACTTATCCTGACCGTGGAGATGGATCCGCCCAAGGGCGTGGCCGCCGAGCGGCTGCTGGCCGGCGCGCGGATGCTGCGCGAGGCCGGAGCCAACTTCCTCAACATCGCCGATAGCCCGCTGGCGCGGATGCGCATGAGCGCCTGGGCGGCGGCTTACCTGGTGCAGAAGGACGTCGGTCTGGAAGCGGTGCTCCACTTCCCCACGCGCGGCCGGAACCTGCTACGCATCCAGGGCGACCTGCTGGCCGCCCACGCGATGGGCATCCGCAACCTCTTCGTGGCGATGGGCGACCCGACGCGCATCGGCGACTACCCGGAGGCGATGGACTCCTACGACATCGTGCCCACCGGCCTGATCGAACTGATCAAAAAGCAGTTCAACCAGGGACTGGACAAAGCCGGCCTGTCGATTGACCAGCCGACTTCGTTCGTCGTTGGCTGCGCTCTCAGTCTGACGCCCAAGGACATCGACGCCGAGCTGCGTCTGCTGCGCAAAAAGGTTGAGCACGGGGCCGACTTCGCCCTGACCCAGCCGGTGTTTGACCCCGAAGCGGCGCTGGCCTTCCTGGAGGCGTATGGGCGCGCCTACGGCGAGCCGCCGCCGCCTATCCTGGCCGGCATCAAGCCGCTCTACAACAGCCGCAACGCCGAGTTCCTGCACCACGAAGTGCCGGGCATCACCATCCCCGAAGCATTGCGCGAGCGGATGCGGCTGGCCGAGAAGCCCCAGGTCGAAGGCGTGCAGATCGCCCGCGAGATCGCCGCGACGCTGCGCCCGCACGTCCGCGGCTTCTACTTCATGCCCGCCTTCGGCCGCTACGACCTGGTGGCCGACGTGCTGGACATGTTCCAGGAGAGCTAGCCCAGCCAGCGGCGGTAGCACCAGGTGGCCCACGCGCCGCGCCAGCGCTGCCGCCGGCCCGGCTGCCGGTAGCGGGCGAAGTAGGCGTCGTTGGCGTGCTGCGCCGCCAGAGCCGCGCCGTCGCTCATGATCACGTCCTCCCGCCGCGCCAGGTGGATGCCCCGGCCGGGCACGCCGGCGATCACGTTGGCCTCCAAGGGCCACAGGGCGCGGCCGAAGGTTGCCTCGGCGGCGCGGCAGGGGCGCGTCGTCAGGACGTACTCGGCCGTCAGCCGGCGCGCCGGCTTGCTGGCGTAGAGATCGACGGCGTAGTCGCGCCCGCGCAGGTGGTCGGTCAGCCGGTCTAGCCGCTCCGGCTGCAACTCGTAGAAGCCGTCGTAGACCGCCACCGCCTCGTCGAACGGCAGACAGCGGAAGTCGCGCCGCCGCTCCTGCAAAGGCACCTGGAAGAAGCTGGTCGCCCGGGCAAAGTGCGTCCCCGGCTCGCCGGTGGCCGTCGTCAGTGACTCGCGCGGGTAGACATAATATCGATCCGTGTCCGCCAGATAGCGCGCCTTCGTGCCCAGCCAGTCGTCGGCCGGCAGGGCGAGCAGAAGATCGTGTACGGCCACCGCGCCCGTCTGCGGCCCGGCGGCAGCCAGCCAGGCGCGGAAGGCGGCCCATTGCGCCGCGGTGTAGACCTGGCCGTGGGGCGTGCTCAGTTGCAGATAATAAACGTCGCCATCGTCGGGCAGGGGGACGAAGGGCTGGTGGGTCAGGCCGTTGAACCACGGGCTATTGAGGGATATGCCGGCCAGCCGCGGGTCGTCACCATAGGCCGTCAGCACTTGCCGCGCGTAGGCGTGAAAGCGGGCGGAGACGAGCAGATCATCTTCCAGCAGCACGACCGCGCCATAGGTTTCGGCCGCCGCGCCGCAGAAAAAGACGTTGCCCACCAGGCCCAGCGGCGCGGGCTGCGCGACGATCTCCAGCGGGCCGTGGGGCCAGCGAAAGGCGTGGGCGGTCGCGGCCACGGCGGCATTGGCAGTGGCGTGGGCTTCGACGGCCGGGCAATCGATGGCGATGAGTAAGGGCGTGCCGGCGGCGACGTCGGCCGCGGCCAGC
>JAIBAS010000343.1 GCA_019695075.1 Promineifilum sp.
CAGCGACGCCTGCCATAGCCGGCCGATCGCCGCCGCGTCCAGACCCGGCTGCCCCAGCACCCAACCGAGCAACGCCGCGCAATCGGCGGTGAAGTCCGCGCCGTTGGCGCGTGGCGGCCCCTGTTCGGCCCACGTCGGGCCGTCGCCGGGCGCGCCGGAAGCCAGCACCAGGATGGCGTCGTGGGTCAGTGCGCGGGTATTGCGAATATGGACAGAGATGGGGTGCTCGGCGTGGACGACGTAGCGGTTGAGCAGGACGAAGCCGGCGTCATAGAGCGCCGTAGTCAGCGCCGCCCACGCCTGCGGCTGCCAGTGGTGGAATGTGAAGATGAGCCGCCCCACCTCCGGCCGCAGCGCCCGGCGGCACTCGCGGAAGATGGCCGTCATCATCTGCACGTAGCGGCTGTCGCCCGCGACGCGCTCCGAGTGAACGGCCACGCCCGCGCCGTCGTAGTACCAGTCGGCGGCGTCGGGCAGAAAGTGGCGCAGCCAGACGCGGAAGAAGGCGGCCAGGTCGTCGTACTGGATGCTGTCGTAGTAGGGCGGGTCGGTCACCACGGCGTCAACGCTGCCCGATTCAACCGGCAGGGCCACGGCCGACGCCTGGCGAATGAAGAAGCGCTGCGGCCCGCCGGCCAGCTCGGCGGCGCAATCGACTTCCTGCCCGCCATCCCGCTCGCCGGCAATGGGCACGAACGTCGCCCGCGAGGCGCTCAGGTCGCGCTCCTGCGGCCGCGCGGCCCAGCGGCGGGCGCGGTCGATGCGCCCGGCATAGAGCTTGAGCAGCGTGCCGGAGGCCTGGCGGGGATACAGCGGGTTGGTCTCCAGCGCGGTGTAGGGAAAGGCGTAGCCGTGGTAGGCGAAGGTGTGGCGCACCGCCCCAGCGCGCCGCTGCGCCGTGCCCTTGTAGCCGCACAGCATCGAGTTGAACTCCAGCGCCGTGGACACCAGCAAGGCCAGATTGAGGCGCACCAGCGGCTCCTCTGGCAAGCAGCGGCCGGCGGCGTCCAGAAACGCCAGTTGGCGGCTGGAAAAGAGGTCGAGGTAGTTATGGATGCCCCGGCGCGGTAGTTGGGCCGACTTATCGCCGGCAACCACGCCGAACGCCTCCGGCGCGAACGGCAGCGCCGCCCGGCGAGCGTCGGCCGCGGCCAACCGCTCGTGGTCGCGCCAGTCGGGCACGCGGTGGAACAGCCCGTGGGCGGGGCAGTGGCCGGCAACGACCAGCAGCCGGTAGCGGGCGTAGAAAGGCGTGTCGGTCAGGTCTTCGTACGCCCCGCCACACGTCGGGCAGGCCGTCTGCGTCTTCTCCACCAGCGAGATGCCGGCCGCGCCACAGATATGCCCGTCGCCGCCGTCCAGTTCGCCACAACGCGGGCACAGGCACAGCCTCGCCCCGTCCGGCTGCTGCCGGATGACCAGCGAATCGACGACGACCACCTCGCCACAGGCGCAACGCCGCCGCGCGCCGTGGAGCGCGTACCATGCCGGCGTCGGCTCGTCACAGACGGGGCAATGCGTCCGAAAGCCGTCGCCGATCTCGTCACGCAGGGCGGCATGGAAGCGGTCGAAGCCGGCGCGCAGGGCCGCCAGTCGCCCCTCGGTCAGCGTCGCCCGCGCCTGCAAGACCGGGATAGGGTCAATGTCCAGCCCGATGACTCCCGCGCCCAGGCGGATGGCCTCGTGGAGGGTCGTGCCGCCGCCGATCATTGGGTCGAGGATGACCTTGCCCTCCAGCCCGCCCGGCGCGTAGTAGCCGGCCCGCGCGGGGTCGTCCACCAGCCCCTTGAGGATCAGCCGGAAGGTGCTGCCGCAGCGCCGCCCCCACCACTTGTGCAGGTAGGTATTGGGCCGATAGTGGTGCTTGTTGTAGGTCTCGTAGCGCGCCAGATGATCGGCAAAGTCCACGTCAAAGGACGTATCGATGTGGGGTGGTGGGCGATGAGAGGACATCGGGCGTATTGTAGCAAGGCGTGACGACTGCCGGCTAGGGATCAGCCACGACCTTACCAGATTGGTTCTGTCTATGGTAACATCCCGCCATGTCCCCGGCAGTCGATCCGCGGTAGAGGCGTATGGCAACAAACGAAATCCAGGAGTTCTCGCGGCGCGTCCTTGACAACGTTGAGCGCGTCATTATCGGCAAGCGCGACGCGCTGGAACTGATCATGGTGGCCATCCTGTGCGAGGGGCATGTCCTCCTGGAGGACGTGCCCGGCACAGGCAAGACCATGCTCGCCCGCGCGTTGGCCCAAAGCCTGGGCATCGACTTCAAGCGCCTCCAGTGTACGCCCGACCTGCTGCCCAACGACGTGACCGGCGTGTCCGTCTATCAGCCGCAGTCGCAGACCTTCGCCTTCATCCCCGGCCCGGCCTTCACCAACATCCTGCTGGCCGACGAGATCAATCGGGCCACGCCGCGCACGCAGTCGGCCCTGCTGGAGGCAATGGGCGAGCGCCAGGTGACGGTCGATGGCATTACCCGCCCGTTGGAGCGCCCCTTCTTCGTCATCGCCACGCAAAACCCCATCGAGTACGAGGGCACTTTCCCGCTGCCGGAGGCGCAGCTCGACCGCTTCTTCCTGAAGCTGACCCTCGGCTATCTGGACGAGCGCTTCGAGAGTCAGATGCTCGTCAATCTGGGCCGGGCGCACCCTATCGACGCCCTCCAACCGGTCGTCGACGGCCGGCGCATCGTCGAACTGTCGCGGCAGGTCTGGGACGTCCACGTCGATGAAACCGTGCGCGACTACATCGTCGCCCTGGTCTTCGGCACGCGCCGCCACAGCGACCTTTTGTTGGGGGCCAGCCCGCGTGGTAGCCACATGCTCTACCGCGCCGCCCAGGCCTACGCCGCGCTGCAAGGCCGCGACTACGTATTGCCCGACGACGTCAAGCGCCTGGCCGCGCCCGTGTTGGCCCACCGCTGCCTGGTGCATCCGGAGAGCGCCCTGCGCGGCGTCGCCGTGGCCGACGTCATCGGCGACATCCTGGCCCGAACGCCGTTGACCATCGAGGAAGCCGGCTAATGCCTCCGTACCTGTGGTTGGCGCTGCTGCTGCTGGCCATCGCCTTCCTGCTGCGCGTCGATTTCGTCTTCTATATCCTCTACGTGCTCGCCGGCGTCTTCCTGTGGAGTCGCTGGCACGCGGCGCGGGCGCTGACCCACCTCGTGGCCAGCCGCACCTACCGCCGGCGCGCCTTCCTGGGCGAGCAGGTCGAGGTGACGGTGACGCTGGAGAACAAAAGCCGCCTGGCCCTGCCGTGGGTGCAGCTCCACGAGAGCGTGCCGCCGGAGCTACGCCTGGAGGAATCGACGCAGCACGTCGTTAGCCTGGCCGGCCACAGCCAGCGTAGTCACACCTACCACGTCAAGGGCCTCCAGCGCGGCTACTACCGCCTCGGCCCGCTGCGGCTGACCAGCGGCGACCTGTTCGGCCTGGCCAAGTCGCGCGTCGGCTACCTGCCCCCCGACTTCCTGACCGTCTACCCGCGCATCGTGCCCGTCTCGCGGCTGGGGCTGCCGTCGCGCCTGCCCTTCGGCGCCATCGCCAGCCAACAACGCCTGTTCGAGGACCCGACCCGGCCGATGGGCGCGCGCGACTTCCGCTCCGGCGACCCGTTGCGCCAGATCAACTGGAAGGCCAGCGCCCACACTCAGAAACTGCTCGTGCGCACCTTCCAGCCGGCCATCTCGCTGGAGACAATGATCCTGCTCGACCTGCATGCGCCGGACTATGAGCGCCGCGACCGCCTCTACTGGACAGAGTGGGCCATCGTCGTCGCCGCCTCCATCGCCACGCACCTGATCAACCAACGCCAGGCCGTCGGGTTGATGTCCAACGGCGTTGATCCGCTGCGAATCCAGGAAGAAGCGCGCCAGTTCGACGAGGTGACCGGCCGGCTGCTGTTCCAGGCCCTGGCCGGGGAGAACGCGCGCAACTACATGCCCACGCCCATCCCGCCGGGCGACGGCCGGCCGCACTTGATGAAGGCGTTGGAGCAGCTCGCCCGCCTCGACACGCGCGACACCATCCCGCTGCACGAGTGGGCGCCCACGGCCGGCGTCCGCCTCAGTTGGGGCGTCACCGTCCTGGCCATCACCGGCCAGGGAGACGAGCTGCGCTGCCACGCCCTGCACCAACTGGCCCGCGCCGGCTTCAATCCCATCCTCGTCGCCGTTGAGCCGGACGCCAACTTCGCTCTGGTGCGCGAGCGGGCGCGCCGGTTGGGCTTCCGCGCCTATAACCTGACCAGCCGGGCCGATCTCGACCGCTGGCAGCGGCCGGAAGCGGGCCGGCCCGCGGGGGCCGCGCCATGAGCCGCCGCCG
>JAIBAS010000580.1 GCA_019695075.1 Promineifilum sp.
ACGTACCGGCCTACCGCGCTGTCGGACGAGGCGTTTCTGGCGGCGCTGAGAGAACTAGCGAAATAGAGGCGGCGCGGCCACCGGACAAACGCCTCACAGGAAGCCAGGTCATTATAAGACTAACGCCGATTAACTTAACTATCCCCCTGCTGTCCTCTCCCCCAACCGTTCCCACCTGCCCCTTACGCCGGGCGACTCCAGAGGCATCCCTTTCATGGCGCGCCGCCCGACGGTTGCCCATGCATCCGGGTCGAGATTCCCACCCGCGACCGCAAAGCGTCGGCGGCTATCGTTGCCCTGATGCGACCCAGTGACCGCTGCTCGCTGGCCTTCCAGTATCTCCCCTCACTCTACCGCGAGATGACGCGGGAAGCCAAGTCCTCCTTGCGGCGGAAACGCCTGAAACGGCGTATGAGCAAGCGCTGTGAGTACAGCCATCTCGTGGCCAGAGGTGAGGGAGGACGTGGGCACCGGTAGCGGTAACGAGCGCAGACGGTGTGTCGAAAATTGACTGGCCCCACCCTATTTGCGTTCGTCATAATAGGCGTCGAGACCACGCGGAAGGAAGCAACCGATGGGAAACGCCAATCTAGAGACGGCTGTGCAGGTTGTGACGATTGTGGGTGGAGTCGGCACACTGATGCTGGCGGCGTTGCAAGCCGCCAAGACGTGGCTTGATATTGGAGAGAAGCTGAAGAAGCGGAAGGGCGAACAAGAGAGGGCCGCAGAGAATTCACGACCTCTTCACGCCAATTACTCCCATCCCCTAGTTCCTTTCGCAGAACTTGTGTTCTATTATACTGGGCGAAGGAGAAGGAGCGAGGGCCATCGTGTGACAGCGGACAACGACCGCCGGCGGCGACTGGAAAAGACCGTTGCCGGCCTACATCAGCGTTTTGGGGTTCGGAGCATTCGTCATGCCGCACCAACGGCCGCCCCACCCGTTAGCTCCACCGGCTTTCCCGCTTTAGACGAGGCGCTTGGCATCGGTGGTTTGCCTCTCGGCCGTCTTAGTGAAATCGCCGGCGCGCCGACATCCGGCATGGCAACTCTGGCCCTCAAGATTATTGCCGAAGCCCAGGTGGCCGGGCAAGGAAGCCTGGCCGCCTACGTTGATGTAGAGAAGAATTTCGACCCCGACTACGCCGCCCGCTGCGGCGTCGACCTGGAGCGACTGCTTGTCATCCGCCCTTACACTGCGCGCCAAGTGCTGACTATGCTGCCCGACTTTGCGCTCAACGGCGGCCTTGCCGTCTTGGTTGTTGACGCGCCACTCCAGACGTGGGCCACTCCCGGCACAACCGACGCCCTGGCCGAGACTCTCGGCCGCATCGTGGCCCCTCTCGACCGATCAGGTTGCGCTCTTCTCTTTCTCTCCGGCCTACCGCCCGGCAACGTCCCCACGCTCGACGCCTACCCGGCCCAGGTCGTACTGCCCCATTACGCCGCCGTCCGCCTGCTCATCCGCCGCGAGCGCTGGCTCTACCACCGGCGCGATGTATCCGGCTACGCCGCCCAGGTGCAGGTCGTCAAGAACCGCCTGGCCGCCGAGGGCAAAGCGGCCGACGTCGCCATTACCTTCGACGGCGACCGAGCCGTGGTGCGAGGCGAAGGGTTAGTCTGATCCTCACTAGCGACAACTGATTCGGTTCCTGGAGCGTGAACGATGATCGCCTGCATCTCCGTGCCCTATTTCGCCGCCGCCGTCGAGCGCCGCGCCGCCGCCGACCTGGCCGCCGTCCCCCTGGCCATCGGCGGCCGGCCGTGGGAGGCGCGGCCTATCTTCGCCTTCTCCCAGGAAGTTGCCCGCCTTGGCGTTCGCGCTGGCATGACCTTACGCCTGGCCCACACCCTCTCGCCGGAGGCGCGCTTTCTACCGGCTGCCCAGCCGCGCTACCGGCAGGCATCGGGGGAGATCGTCGACGTGCTCCTTGACTACTCTCCCACCGTTGAACCGCAGGAACTCTGGCACCCTTTCGCCGATCGGAATGTGCAGTTCACTGTTGACGGCCGCACCCTCCCCGCTCGCTACTTTCTCAATTTCGACGGCCTGCCCGCACCGGAGTCGGTTGAACTGGCCCGCGCCCTCGGCCGTTTCCTACGCGACGAGACGCGCCTCGCTCCGGCCATCGGTCTGGCCTCCGGTCGCTTTGCCGCTCAGGTGGCCTCTACACTCGGCCGGCCCAACCATGCCAAACTGGTTGAGCCGGGCGGCGATGCTGTGTTCTTGGCCCCGCAGCCGGTCGACTTCCTGCCCCTCGAAGTCGAAACGCTCCGCCGCCTGCGCCTGCTGGGCATCCACACGCTCGGTGGCCTGGCCCGACTCTCCCGCTCCTCAGCTATTGCCCAATTCGGCCCGACCATCGAACCGTTCCACTGCCTGGCTCGTGGGCGACCGGCCAAACAACCCACTGCCCGGCCGCAGACCGCGCCCCAACACGAGTTTGCCGAACACCGCTTTGAGCCAGCCGTGGTCGATACGATGGTGCTGGCCGAAGTCGTTCGCCGCCTGGCCGTCCAAGTCACTGCCCAGCTGACGGCCGCGGGGGTCGCCGCCCGCAGCGTCTATCTCAGTTGGGAGATGGAAGCCGGCCGCCGCGACCAGCGCGTTGTAACCCTGAGGCAACCGGCCGGCGCGGCCCAGCACCTGACGGCCGTGTGGCTTGACATGCTCAACGCCGCCGTCCGTGACGTGCGGGCGTCGGCGGACGGCGAGACAGAGGCGGGGTTCATCCGTCTCACGCTCGGCAGCCGCGACCTGACCGCGCCCCCGGCGCGGCAGCCGTCCCTGTTCAACAACGACGCGCGCGACGCAACGACTAGCTGGTCCGACCTCCGCAACTTGCTGGAGCGCCACGGCCCCGACCTCTTCCTGCGTCCCGCGCCGGCCGAGACCGACCACCCCCTCCCGGAACGCCGCTTCCACTGGCTGCCCGCTATGTCCGAGACTGCCTATGACCCGGCTCTGGCCTGACGGCTCAGCCATTCAGGTCGCAGCCGGCGCTGATGACGTGCCGCTGCGCTTCACCTGGCAAGGCCGCACCCACGAGATCGACGCCATCACCCGCGCCTGGCGCGTCCGCACCGACTGGTGGCGGGGCGGCGCGTGGCGGGCTTACTACCGGCTGACCACCACCAGCGGCCTGCTCGTCGTTATCTACCACGACCTCAACGGGGGCGAGTGGTTTCTGCAGCGCCTCTTCGATTGACGAGCTGGAATGACTGCCTACGCCGAACTGCACTGCCACTCCAACTTCAGCCTGCTCGACGGCGCGTCGCACCCGGAAGACCTGGTGGCCCGCGCGGCTGAGATAGGGCTGCCGGCGATGGGCCTCACCGACCACGATGCCGTCTACGGGGCGGTGCGCTTCATTAAGGCGGCTGAGGCGCATGGGGTCCAACCCATTCTCGGTGCGGAGTTGACGCTGCACCACGACGACCGACCTGGCACTCCCTTCCACCTGACGCTGCTGGTCGAGAACCAGGCCGGCTGGCACAACCTGTGCTACCTCATCAGCCGCGGGCGGGCCGGCGCGCCCAAGGGGTCAGCCACCCTGCCCTTCTCGGAGTTGGTTGGCTGCACTGAGGGGCTGATCGCTCTCTCCGGCTGCCGCCAGGGCGAAGTGACGGCCGCCCTCTTGCGCGGTGCGTCGCAGCGAGCGGTGGTGGCGATTGCCCGGCGTTACCTGCGGCTCTTCGACCGTGGTCAGTTCTTCATCGAACTCCAGCGTCACTATTTGCCCGGCGACGAACTGCTCATTCCCCGGCTCGCAGCACTGGCGTCGTATCTCCGGCTGGAGTGCGTGGCGACGAATAACGTCCACTACGCGCGGCCGGAAGGCCACCAGCTCCAGGACGTGCTCGTCTGCATCCGCCACGGCGTGACGCTCGACGAGGCCACGGCGCTGCGGCGCCTCAACTCTGAGTACCACCTCAAAGGGGGGGCCGAAATGTCCTCCCTCTTCCCCGACCACCCGGCGGCCATCGCCAACACCCTGGCCATTGCCGACCGCTGCCGCTTCGAGCTGCGCTACGGCCTGCAAGACCTGCCCCCTTTTCCCACCCCTCACGGCATGAGCAGCAGTGCCTATCTCCACCGCCTCTGCCGTGAGGCCGTCCCCCTGCGCTACGGCCCCGAACCACCGCCGGCCGTCTTCGAGCAGTTGAGCCACGAGCTGGCCGTCATCGAGCGCGCCGGGTTGGCGAACTACTTCCTCATCGTCTGGGACATCGTCCGGTTTGCGCGCCAACATGACATCGCCTGTCAGGGCCGGGGCTCAGCTGCCGGCTCGCTCGTCGCCTACCTGCTGTTCATCAGCCCCATTGAC
>JAIBAS010000104.1 GCA_019695075.1 Promineifilum sp.
GCACGCGAAAGCCCAACGTCGCGCCGACATCGCGCAGGAAGGCGTCGGCCTCGGCGGCGGTTAGGCCCAGGGCATCGGGCAACAGCTGCAAGACGGGCAAATGGCTGACGTCGGGCAGGTTGTCGCCATCGCGCCAGCGGCCGAGGGTGCCGCGGTGGATGGGACAGCCATGCTCACTGAGCCAGCCGGCAAGCTGGCCTAACGACATGCCGCGCGATTGAACGGCGTTGCCGAAGATGTCAGCGAAGGAAGGCCCAAGCACGACTTATTTTCCCATCAACCACGCCGCAATACGGCAACTGTTGCACACGTGCGACAGCGAATGTTCTATTCTGTGAATGCTGACCCGGTTTGGTCTTCAGCCGGGGTGTTCCAGATGTTAGCAGCGCTGCCGGAATGGGGCAATGGTTGGGAGTTGGCTACGGGACTAAAGGTTTGTCGTAGCTCGTGCTTGTGAGCAGTCGCTCTGTGTTGGCCTTAAGCGGATTGCCAACCCACTGCCCCGTCTGTCGCTCAACATCGTGCCGTCCAGAAACCAGGAGTTGTCGCCTCATTCAACAGCATCAGCGACGGCGACGCCAAGGCCAGGCGCACGTCCTGCTTTGCGGCTACGGGTGGGCGGCAGTTGTGTGATGGGCGGAGTCGGTAGGCAACTGCACTCTAGAGGCACTTGGCCAGCGTGATGAGTCTGGTCTACCTCAGACTCATCATGCCATACAGGACAGGTATTATGATTCTTTGCAGCCACTGCGGCCAAGCCGTCAAAGACACCGCTAACTTCTGCCCACATTGCGGCCAACCGGTCACGCAGCCCGTTACCACCTCAAGAGTGACAATGGATAGATCGTGCATTGGACGAGAATTAGAGCAAGCCGGCTGGAAAGACGCTAACCCCGGCAGCTATATGGGAATGGGGTTCGATTGCGTCGGTTCCAGAAAAGCGCTGGGTATGGTTCAGTGGAACGTCCTGGTGAAATTTGTGCCCGTTCTAGATACACAGACGATCAGTGCCTGGGCCGGCAGCTTTCAACAGATGAACAAGCAAGCCCAAAGCTGGGTCATGGGCAAGTGTTTCATCCTGTGCCTGGTTGCTAAGGAGATCGAGCCAGCCGTACTGGGCTCCATTCAGAGTAACAACTTTGGGTTATTTGGTGTATTCCGCATGAAGGGCGGCGGTGGCACGATCTTGATCGGTGACGAAAGCAACCGCCAGGTGTATGGCGACATACCCCGTCTGCCGCGCGACGCTCACAACTACATGACCGACACCATGAAGGCCCTGATGAAATGCCTGACGACCGAGGCAGTTGGCGGGAGCGCATAATGGACGAGTCTCTATTGTTATCGCTAGGCATAGCCGCTGTGTTGGGGCTTATTCCCGCCGCGATCGCTCGCAGTAAAGGATTGAGTTTCATTGAGTGGTGGATCTTTGGCACACTGCTCTTCATCATCGCCTTGCCGGCAGCGATTTTCGCCAAAGGCCCGCAGAGTCGGTCTACCGTCAGCCCCACCAACCAACTACTGCTCGAAGGCAAGGCCAAGCGGTGTCCTCATTGCCTGGCCGTAGTGGTCATCGATGCCACCGAATGCCCCAAGTGTCACCAGGCCCTGTGATAAAAGGGCAAGGCGCCGAGGAATAGTAACCTATGGCCTTCTGCACCAACTGTAGTTATTCTGTAGCAAGCACGACTAGCTTCTGCGGTCATTGTGGCCACGACCTGCGTGGGGCCTCGGCGGCAAGCCAGACCTTCTGCATCTACTGCGGCCAGGCTGTCAAGGACACGGCCAGCTTCTGCTACCACTGCGGACATGACCTGCGTGGCGTGTCGCTGGCAACCAAGCCACCAGCGGCGTCACCGGCCGAGTCTTCTCCGCCGGCGACGCCACAGACGGGCGACGGCGGAGTGCAACCGGTCATGGACGCTCCACACTCACCGCGGATGAGCGAGCCGCTGCCTTTGCCGAGTATGCAGTCAGCAGGGTCGAGTCATACTCTGGCTCCCGGCGCGCGGATCGACTCTAGGTCGGGCACATCGCCAGCCGCGGGGTCCAGCCCGCAAAGTAACCTCCTCCTCTTCAGCGCCCTCTTTGCCATCGCCGGCCTCATCCTCATTTTGGTCGTCGCCCCGGAGCAAAAGAGGTGGCAGACGTTCGTTGGCTACGTTGTCACCGAGTACTATTGGATAGTTATTGTTGTTGGCGCGGTGTGCCTGCTGCTGGCAGGCATATCCTTGATGGCCGCGATCGTTTCTTCTGACCAGTGATTGTAATCTCCGGAGTCAGGCGATGGATAACTCATCGGTCTGTAATCGGCGCGGCAACGGACTCATTGCCTAGCCTGCTCGCATAACCGAAAACCCACTGCGTTCGTGGCGTAGGCTACGCATTGGTTTGTTGCCGCTCGTGATGGTCGCTGACCTGGGCGCAGCCGTCGTGCTGTCGCTGACGGGCTGCTCCACCGTAGCCCCCATAAGCTTGAAAGAGGAGATTTGCTTTGGAAACCACCAGCATGATCATCTGCCCCATTTGCGGTCATCACACGCGCGACACGGCCAAGTTTTGCACGGCCTGCGGCCACCCTCTGCCGCCAGTGGCCCCCGGGAGCCAAACGAATCCGGCCACCGCTGAAGCGCCTGCGCCGCCTCATGAGATCATGCCTGAAGCTACCTCAGTACAGCCGTCACCGCGTCCAATTTCACCGGTGACGCCAAAACCACCATCACAGCTAACACAGTTTCTGATCATCATCGGTCTCATTGTGGCGCTGGCCATTGTCGCCCAGTTGGCGGGACAAGGACGAAACTGGTCACTTCTGGTAAGTGAGTTTGGCTACTTACAAATCTTTGTATGGGTTTTCATACTTGCATCCGCACTGGCTGCCATTGCCAAGGTCGTTACGCTTCTGAATTACCTGTCGCGAGTTAAGCAAGATACGCTAACGAAGCTCACTGCCTATGGCCTAGACCTATCCCAGCTTGAAGTTGAGCAGCCGGATGGAGTAGGGACCAAGATACGAATTCAGCCGTCTGGGCAACCTGGTAGCATGACTGAGTTGACACCCGTCTTGTTCTGGCTAGGTGAGGATCCAAGCTCCGCAATTTCGGCTGACCTGGCACTCGGGACCAAAGGCATAAGCGTCACAACGTCAATTGGCGACGACGACAATACGAAACCGGGGTGCGTGGCCACCATTATCCTGCTGCCATTAGCGCTCATGATGACGCGAGGTTGGATAGGCAGGAGGCTTTTCCATGCCGGCTTCTCGGAAGTCGCTGCAATCTTGCCCGCAGAAGGGACGACCATTGTCGTTCAGCAGGCGAACGGAGTAGATCAGAAGCTCACATTCTTGGACGAAACTCGAAAAAGCGCCTGGTTAAGCGCCTGGCAAGGCAACCACAGTCTCTTCTTTGAAAGCGATGGCCTGAAGCGGAAGAGTATTGGCGTCTATAACTATCCGCTCACCCTGGTTCTGGATCCGATAAATGACCGTAAAGGCAAAATCCAGGACGCAGACGGCGCAGAAATCTGCCGTGTCGCGCCAAAAGGAAGCGAAGTGCGGTTTTCGTTCGGCCAGACCCAGATCACCGCTGCCGTCGGCCGCAATCTTGAGAGCAAAATCGTCAACGAGCGCGGCGAACTCTTGGGCACAGTGATCCGCACAAAACGGCTAAGACCAAACGTTGCCACTCTTCTTGATAGCCAGGGCAACCCCATTGCCTCCCTGGAAGTTGACAACATGAATCGGTCAATCGCCCTTGTCAACGGACAAGAGGCGCTGTGCATCACCGGAGCTTTTCCAAACTACACGATGACGCCCCTTCAAACGGAGCTTCTCCCCAAGCAACACGAACTTCTGATCATTATCGGCGGCTACCTGCGCCTTATATTGTAGACCGCCGGCTAGACTGAATGGGTTTCCCCGATTACAACAAAAGGAGCGGCGCTGCATCCTCGACCAGCTGCTCTTATTCCTGCTAAAGCAGAGGTAGTCCTTTAATGGGTTGCCTAGCCATAGTCTCGCAACTCTCCACCGCCTTCACCACATCCTCCCCCGGTGCCATCACTACCCCAGCTTCCCGCCGATCTCAATCCTCTGCCCGCCCACCAAATACCCCCTCAACCCCTCAATCTGCTCATCAAGAAAATCCCGGCAAACCGGCACGTCGTCCATGAAGGCGTCGAAGCCGTGGAACGCGCCATCGACAACCACCAGCTCACAAGCAACACCGCACCGCCGCAGCCGGTCGGCATAGGCGACGTTCTCCTCGTAGAACAGATCGAGCGAGCCGACGCCGATCCACGCCGGCGGCAGCCCGGTCAGG
>JAIBAS010000007.1 GCA_019695075.1 Promineifilum sp.
CCGATCAGCCAGCCCGGTTCTTCTGTCGGGCCGGGCAGCGGCGGCGTGGCCGTGGGCAGTTGGGGCGGGGGCGTTTCCGTCGGTTCGGGGGTGGCGGTCGGCGTCGGTTCCGGCGTCGGCGTATGCGTCGGCGCGGCCGTCGGCACGATGATGGCCAGTTGCGCATCATCTTCGATGACGATATCGACTTCCTGCGACACGGTGGCGTCGCCCGACTCGGCGGTGATGCGGAACTGGCCCGGCCCCATGCTGGCGTCGAGAACGTAGTCGAGTTGGGCGACGCCGTCGGTTGTCGGCCGGTCGCCCAGGACGGTCACCGTGCCCTGGACGCGGTTGCGCAGGATGAAGCGCACCAGCGTGCCATCGGGCACGGGCCGGCCGTTGCGGTCGAGGATGGCCCCGGTTTGCAGCCGTAGCGTATCGCCGATGGCCGAGGCCAACGGCTCCTGGCGCGAGGGCGCTTCGATCTGGTCGCCGATGACGAAGAACAGCTCGATCACCTGGTCAGCGGCCGGCTGCGTCTGGGTGAATAGGTCGTACTGGATGCCCTCGACGCTGACCGGCGGCGCGCCCAGGAGGGGCGATTCCAGGAACAGCGCCCGCGCGGCGGCATCGACAAAGGCCCCGGTGCGGCTGTAGATGGCGTAGTAGGCGCTCAGCTTGCTGATCTCGGTGCTATCCAGGAAGTAGGGCGCGTCGAAGGCCAGGACGACGACCTCGCTCTGGCTGGCCAGGTCGGGCCGCTGGGCCAGGAAGCGGCTCAGCGCGCTGGATTCTGGCCCGCCGGCGCTCTCCCCGGCACTGAGCAAGGCGAACACGAGCCAATCGGCCTCGCGCAGCGCCTCCTGGACGCGGTAGTCGGCCGGCAGCGTCCGCGTCGCCTCGGGCGTGCCCGGCGCGGCCGTGGCCGCGTCGTCGGTCGCGGGTGGAGGCGCGGTCGGCTCCGGGATCGGCTCCGTGCCCGCGTCCAGGTAGTCGTTCAGGTCGGCGAACGAGAAGCTGGTGATGTTGTCGGGGCGCACCTGGCCGCTGCCGTCGGGGCCGTAGATGGCCAGGATGCGCTCTTGCAGGGCCGTCTGCGAGAGCAGGGGCACGGGTTCGCAGGTCGAACAGGGCTGCGCCGTCTGCACATCGGTGAAGATCACCAGGCGGCTGCCGATGGTCGGCGGCGTGGCCAGGCGGGCGCTCAGCTCGTCGCGGCTGGGGGCCAGCAGGGTAACGGCCGCCTCGGCGATGTCGAAGAAGGCCGCCGCGCTCACCGGCTGAATGGGCGCGGCCTCGGCCGGTTCGCCGATGACGTTGGCCGCCGACAGGTCGCCGCCGTAGAGGCGCAGCTTCAGCTGCAGGATGCGCCGCACGGCCTCGTCGGCGCGCTGCCGGAAGCTGGGGTCTGTCTCGTAGCGCTCGCGGAACCAGGCGATCGTGTCCTTGACGTTGGCCAGTTGCGCGGCGTCGTCGGCCGTGCTCACGCCGAAGTTGGCCAGAAAGAGCAGGTCGTTGCCGGCCAGCAGGGCGTCTTTGGCCACCTGGCGGTGGGGGAACTCGCGCTCGGTGTCATCGTAGAAGCGCCGCACGCTGCGCACGCCCAGGCGGTCGGAGACGACGACGCCGCCGCCTTGCCGCCAGGGCGCGAACTCCGGCAGGGTCATGAGCGAGTTCAGCGCCTGCGGGTCGAGGCTGACCGGCGCGGTGGTGGCGCGGATGTTGCCCTGGAAGCCCTGGTAGCGGATGTGGGTGGCCAGCAGGGCGTCGGCCGTCTCCGGCGCGCCGGGCGCTTGCCGGGTGACACTGAAGAAGGGGGCCAGCTCGATCTGCTTGAGTTGCTCCAGGGAGCGGCGCACGGTGGGCACTTCCACGTCCACCGGCCGGTCGCTGCTGCCCTGGCCGGGGAAGCTGCGCGCGGCCACGGCCAGCCGTTGGCCCGCGCCGGCGTGGACGCCCTCGATGTAGGCCCGGCCCATGAGGCCGACCCAGTAGGGGTCGCCGCCGAAGACGTTCGTGCCCAGGTCGCCGGCGCTGAGGGGCGACGGCCGCTCCAGCACGTCCAGTGACGGGCCAAGCAGCAGGTTGATGCCCGTGGCCGCCAGCTCGCCGCCGGCAATCTCGCCGACGCGCCGGGCGTAGGCCGGCGTCCACGTCGCCCCCAGGGCCATGTTGTTGGGCAAAGGCGTGTAGCCGGCCATGACGTTGCTCTGCGGCAGGCTGTCGCCGTCGTGGCTGGTGGCGATGAGCAGCGGGATGGGCACGGCTGCCGGCTGCGGCTCGGCCGTCGGCGGGATGTCGCCCTCTTCATCGGCCGGGTTCGGCTCCTCGCTGAAGCCAAGTAGGGCCAGGCGCTGGAGGTTCGCCGTCAGGTCGCGCACCTGCGCCGGCGTCTGCGCCGGGTCGCCGTAGCCGGTCAGGTTGTCGTTCTCGGCCAGCAGGGCCACGCCGCCGACGTGGTAGTTGAGGATGAGGTCGCCGATGGCGCTATCGGCCGGCGCGCGATCGCCCTGAAAGGTGACCAGGAACAACTGGCCGATCCGTTCAGGAACGGTCATGGCCTGCAAGAGGGCCTCAGCCTGGGCTTGCAGGTTCGGTTCGTCTTGGCTGCGGGCCGGGGCCGGCGCGAGCAGCAGGAGCATGCTCAATGCCAGGGCCAACACGACCAGACGCAGCGCGCCAGGTGACCTCATGTGTGATCCACCAACTTGCGCCGGGGATTACGCTCCGCCAACGCCCTTTAAGAACGGCCGGTGATACGGGGCAAGCGGCGTTTTGCGCGATCGCCCGGCAGTTCGACGGTGGCCGCCGCGGGCATGAGCCAGAGAACGATTAACCCTTGCTAACAGCCACCACCGCGGATTATAGCGCCGATTGCCCCGCCGATCACCTGTGTTAAAATCGCTATCATTCGCGCTTCGTAACGCGTGCACACTTATGACCGACCGTCTTCGCCGTGGACTGACCGTCTTCATGCTCGTGATCCTGGCTGCCAGCGCCTTTGCTGCCGGCTTCCTGGCCCGCGAGCTTGTCGACGGCCGCAACAACGCCACGCTGGCCTACGCCGAGCCGGATGAGGAAACCGCTCTGTTCCAGGAGGCCTGGGCGCTCATCGAGGGGAACTTCCTGGGCACGTTGCCGGAGTCCCGACAGGTGACCTATGGGGCCATCCGCGGCTCGCTGGCCACGCTTAACGACCCCTACACCGTCTTCATCGAGCCGGCCGCCCGCGACGTGGAGCGCGAGCGGCTGCAAGGCTCCTTCGGCGGCATCGGCGCGTACATCACGCGCGCGGAGGAAACGGGCGAGGTCACTCTGGAGCCTATCCCCGGCAACCCCGCCGAGGCGGCCGGCATCCTGGCCGGCGACGTACTGCTGGCGGTCGATGGTCGGGCGATCACCGCCGCGATGACCGTGCCGGGGATCGTCGATCTGGTCAAGGGCGAGAAGGGCACAACCGTTACTCTGACTGTGCGTCATCCCGACGCGACCGAGCCGGTCGATATCGGCGTCGTCCGCGCCGACATCCTGCTGCCGTCGGTGGCCTACCGGCTGCTGGAGGCCGACCCGACCATCGGCTACATCGCCTTGTCGCGCTTCAGCGGCGAGAGCGGCAACGAAGTTGGCGCGGCGTTGCAAGACCTGCTGGCGCAGGGGGCGACGCGCCTGGTACTCGACCTGCGCCAGAACGGCGGCGGCCTGCGCGACGCGGCCGTGGACGTGGCCGACCACTTCCTCGACGGCGGCCCGGTGCTCTACCTGGAGAGCCAGGAAGAGGGCGAGATCGTCTACAACGCCACCGACGAAACACTGGCCCCCGACCAGCCGTTGGTTGTCCTCATCGACGGCGGCACGGCCAGCGCCTCGGAGATCGTCGCCGGCGCACTCAGCGATCGCCAGCGAGCCACGCTCATTGGCAGCAAATCCTTTGGCAAAGGCTCGGTGCAACTCGTCTTCGACTTGAGCGACGGCTCCTCGGTGCATGTCACCTCGGCGCGCTGGCTGACGCCCAATCACCGCACGCTGGACGGCAACGGCCTGGAGCCGGACATCCCGGTGACCACGACGCAGGAAGATATCGACAACGGCCGCGACCCGGTGCTGGATCGCGCCGTGCAATACTTGCAGGAGGTCGCGCCCTAACGTCGGGCGGCCCACGGAATCTATGTCCTACGACCCTTCTCCTCCCGAACGCGACTCTGCCGGGCGACGCGCGCCCGGCGTTTTGTTCATCGGCCTGGCGGCCGTGCTCCTGGCGTTGGCCACGGGCGCGCTCGGTTTTGTCCTCGGCCGGAGCGCGGCCGCCGCGCCCGCGGCCCTGCCGACGAC
>JAIBAS010000106.1 GCA_019695075.1 Promineifilum sp.
AGGGGCGGCCGCGATGCAAGGAGTCATCATGTTCGATTTCACCGGCAAGGTCGTCCTGGTCACCGGCTCGTCGCGCGGCATCGGCCGCGTGGTGGCCGAAGAGTTCGCCGCCTGCGGGGCGCGCGTGGCCGTCCATTACCACAGCAACCGCACCGCGGCCGAGGCCACGCTGGCCGCCCTGCCCGGCGGGCCGCACCTGCTCGTCAGCGGCGACGTGGCCGACGCCGCCGCCGTCGCGGCGATGGTCGAGGCCGTTGTCGCCGAGGCGGGGCGCATCGACATCCTCGTCAACAACGCCGCCATCTACGAGGATCATCCCCTGGCCGAGGTGGACTACGACACGTGGACGGCCAGCTGGCGGCGGGTCATCGACACCAACGTCATCGGCGCGGCCAACGCCAGCTATTGCGCCGCCCGGCACATGATCCGGCAGGGCGGCGGGCGCATCGTCAACGTCTCCTCGCGCGGCGCGTTCCGCGGCGAGCCGACCGGCCCGGCCTACGGGGCCAGTAAGGCGGCGCTGAACGCCATGAGCCAGTCGCTGGCCAAGCACCTGGCCCCCTTCAACATCTCCGTCGGCGTCGTCGCCCCCGGCTTTGTGGAAACCGACATGGCCCGCGAGGCGTTGACCGGCCAGAGCGGCGTGGACATCCGCGCCCAGAGTCCTTTCAACCGCGTCGCCCGGCCGGCCGAGGTAGCCTACGCCGTTCTCTTCCTGGCCTCCGAGCGCGCCGAATTTATGACCGGGGCGATCATCGACGTCAACGGCGCGTCGTACCTGCGAACGTGAGGCCGGCGCGGACAACGTCCGCGGCGACGCGCATGGCCCCCAGGGTCACGCCGGCCGTCGATTGGCCGGGAAAGACGGAGTCGCCCACCAACCAGACGTTGCCCAGCCCGGTCTGCGGCCCGCGGGCGGCGAAGAGCGACGTTTGCGGAAAGCCGCCGACCATGCCCAGGGGCCGGCCGGTGTAGAACTGGAACGTCACCGGCGTGCCCGGCAGTTGCCGCCGGATCGCGCCGCGCAGGCCGGGCATGGCCCGCTCGGCGGCGGCGATCAGGCGTTCGGCATAGGCCTCGCGCCGGGCCAGATAGGCGCTCTCGTCCGGCCCTTGCCGCAGCGCCCACCACGTGGTCACGTCGGTGTGCGTCGATAGCGTCATCGCCCGCATTCCCGACGGGGCGCGCCCTCCGTCGGCCGCGTCCGACAGCGACAGGAAGACGGAGTTGCCCTCGCCCAGCGGCCGGTCGCCATCGACAATGACCTGATGGTGGTCGGGTAGGCCCGCCGGCAGCGCCGCCTCGTCCAGCCCCAGGTAGAGCGTGAACGCGCCCCAGGTCGGCCGCAGTCGGGCCACGTCGTCGCGCAACGCCGGCGGCGCGTCTGCTCCCAGCAGGTCGCACAGCGCCCACGGCGTCACGTTGGCCACGACGACATCGGCCGCCAGGCTCAGCCCGCGGCGGGTGTGGACGACGGCGCGCCGGCCGCGCCCCGCCTCGATGCGCTCGACGCGCTGCCGGGTATGCACTTCGCCGCCGTGGGCGCGAATCCAGGCCACTAGCGTGCCCGCCAGCGCGCCGATGCCGCCGCGGACGTGGTTGACGCCGCGGCGCGGCAGGTCGAGGGCGGCGCAGCCATAGAGCGCCCCGGCGTGGGCGGCCGTGGTCTGGGCGGAGATGAGCAGTTGCGCGTCGAGGAAGAGATGGAAGAGCGGATCGCCGCCGGGCGCGAGATCGGCCATGGTGCGGTGCAGGTAGGGCAGCGCCCCTAGCGTGGCCGGCCGCAGGACCAACCCCAGTGCCAGCAGGTCGGCCGGCGAGCGCGGCGGCCAGGGAAAGGGGCGCGAGGAAACATCCCAGGCGATGCCGGCCAACCGTTCCTGCCGCCGCCAGAACGGCTCCATGCCGGGGAAGGCGCGCCGGCGCTCGGCTCGCCAGGCGGCCGGGTCGGCCCATTGGGTCACGGCGCGGCCGTCGGGCAGATGCACAACCCAGGCAGGATCGACGGGCGCGACGGGCCAGGACAGCCCCAAGAGATCGGCCAGGCGGGCGTGCGGCCCGCCGGGCGAGAAGCCGCCGGCCAGCGTCGCCCCGGCATCGAAGCGGTAACCCTTGTGGTAGAACGTGCCCGCGCTGCCGCCGGGGTAAACGTGGGCCTCCAGCACGGTCACGTCGTAACCGGCGCGCAGCAGCAGTGCCGCCGTCGTCAGTCCACCGACGCCCGCGCCGACGACAACCGCCCGGGGCGCGGCCATCAGTCCGGCTCGCCCATGCCTCCGGCCTGCCGCTCGGCCAGCAGCCGGGCTACGCCGCGCCGCGTCAGCCATTGGCGCGCCGTGAAGAGATAGAGCAAGCCCGGCCGGGCGAAGAGCAGCCGACTGAGCACGCCCTGCGCGCCACGGTCGTGGCTATAGACAATGTGGTCATCGACCCGCGTCCGCGTCGGGCCGAGCGCGGTGAAGCGGTGGCGGTGCTGCCAGGCGCGCAGTGGGCCGCGCACCTGGGTATCAGTGAAGCCGTTTGGCCCCACGTCGCTATGCACCGCCTCCCAGCGCAGCGGCAACGGCCCAAACCACAGCGTGAACTCGGCCCGCGAGCCGTCGGCCAGCGGCTCGAAACGATGGACGCGAACAACGATGGGCAGCGGCGTCAGTTGCTTCAGCACGCGCGTGTCGCGGTGGAAGGCGGCCACGGCCTCGATGGGCGCATCGACAGTGAAACGATGGGCGAATTCAGGCATGAAAGAAATTCTATCAACTTGTCCATATTTTGTCAATGTTTGGCACTCCATACTGCCGAACGCCCGTGGCGCGATTCTCCGAATCGCCGTGGCGCGATTCTCTGAATCGCACCCAAAGTCGCAGCCCCTGTGGCGCGATTCTCCGAATCGCACCCAAAGTCGCGGCCCCTGTGGCGCGATTCTCCGAATCGCACCCAAAGTCGCAGCCCCTGTGGCGCGATTCTCCGAATCGCACCCAAAGTCGCAGCCCCTGTGGCGCGATTCTCCGAATCGCACCCAAAGTCGCAGCCGCGGCACGCGATTCGGGAGAATCGCGCCACAGGGCCGGCTTGGCGCAATGTCAGAGGATTCTGAGAAGTGGCGTGTTTTCGCCCAGGCCTTCCGTTGGGGCGCACTATAATCCGCGACGATGTTTGTCCGACGCAAAGGCTGTCTCAGCCTCCTTATCGCTATCGCCCTGCTGGTGGCCATCCCGCTCGTCTGGCGGGGCGCGATCAAGGCCCACTACCGGCCGGCCATCTACGCCCGCGCGGAAAGCCCCGCCCGGCCCGTGGCTATTGTCTTTGGCGCGGCCGTCTACAACGGGCGGCTCAGCCCCGTACTGCGCGACCGCGTCGATACGGCCATCGCCCTCTACCGCGACGGGCAGGTTGACCGCATCATCATGAGCGGCGGTCAGCTGGCCGCCCATCGGGACGAGCCGGGGGCGATGAAGGCCTACGCCGTCGAGCAAGGCGTCGATCCGGCGGCGGTCATCACCGACCACGGCGGCCAGCGCACCTATGACACCTGCTATCGGGCGCGCTACGTCTACGACGTGCGCGACGCCATCCTGGTGACGCAGGCGTTCCACCTGCCGCGGGCGCTGCTGACTTGCGATGGGCTGGGCGTGAACGCCGTCGGCGTGGTTGCCGACCAGCAGCCCTACCGCGACGCGCGCTGGTACGAGATGCGCGAGACGGTGGCGACGGTGGTCGCCGCGTGGGATGTCTTCCGCCGCCAGCCGCCAGCACTCATCGAGACGACCGGGCAGCGCAGCGACTGGGCCATGCAACTGGCCGGCGAGGACTAGAGCCGCGCCCGCAGCGCCGCCGCCGCGGCCCAGCCCGATAGCACCGCCCCTTCCACCCGCGGCCCACCGAACGCATCCCCGGCGAAGACCAGCGGCGCGCCCAGCCCGCTCACCCAACAGCGCTCCGGCCGGAGAGTCAGCGGCACGGCACGGGGCCAGCGCACCAGTTCACCCGCCCGCACGGCCGCGCCGGGAGCCAGCCAGGGCCGCGCCATGTCCGCCAGCCAGGCCAGCGCCTCGTCGTCGGCGTCGTGCCAGTGGGCAGCGCTGGCGTCCCGGTTAGCGTGGACGGTCAGGACGCGCGCTTCGGGCGAGATGCCCTTGCGCTGGTTGTCGGCCAGCCAGCTAATCGGCCCGCCCGGCGTTTGCAGCGCGCCCGGCGCGGGCAGGCGCGTTTCCCCGTCAATAGCCAACAGGCCACACAGACACGGGCCAAAAGTGATGTCCGCCAACGCGGCGCGGTCATCGGCCGGCAGGGCCACGCCGCCCGCGGCCA
>JAIBAS010000618.1 GCA_019695075.1 Promineifilum sp.
GGCCGCCGCCACCCGCCCCGAGCGCCGCAACCTCGCCGACATCCGCAGCGGCGAGTACGAGGGCCTGCCCCGCAAGCTCGAGGACCCGGCCTGGGCCCCCGACTTCGGCGCCGCCAGCTTCCACCCGGCGCTGACGGAGTGGGGCCGGCGCGCGGTCGAGGTCGGCCATTCCGCGCCGCCGCCCGATGGCGGCCGGCCGGAGATCGATTTCGGTCTGGGCCGCGCCTTCGCCGAGTTGTTCCCCTACGACGTCTGGCGGCGGCTACTGGCCCGCTACCTGTCCACCGACGATGCCATGCTCTCGCGCTATGGCTCGCCGGCCGGCTTCTTCCCCCTGCGGCAGGCTGTGGCCGACTACCTGGGGCGTGCGCGGGGCGTGCGCTGCGCCGCCGAGCAGGTGGTCATCGTCAGCGGCGCGCAGCAGGCGCTCGACATCCTCGCCCGCCTGCTGCTGAACCCCGGCGAGGAGGTCGTCGTCGAGACGCCCGGTTATCGCGATGCCTTCACCCTCTTCCGGCTGCATGGGGCGCGGCTGGTGGGCCTGCCCGTCGACGAGGAAGGGCTACCCGTCGACCGCATCCCCGCCGACTGCCGGGCACGTCTGGCCTTCGTCACCCCGACGCACCAGTTCCCCAAGGGGGGCACGATGCCGCTGGCCCGCCGCGTGGCTCTGCTGGCCTGGGCGCGGGCGCGTGGGGCGCTGATCATCGAGGACGATTACGACGGCGACCTACGCTACGATGGCCACTCGCTGGCGGCGCTGCAAGGGGTGGATACGGACGGCCGGGTGGTCTATCTGGGTACCTTTTCCAAAGTGCTCTTCCCGGCGCTGCGGCTGGGCTATCTGGTGTTGCCGCCACCGCTGGTGACGCCTTTCGTCCGCGCCAAGGACCTTGTCGACCGCGGCGCGCCGACGCTGACGCAGGCGGCCGTGGCCGACTTCATCGCCGAGGGGCACTTCGAGCGCCATCTGCGCCACCTGCGCCGCCTCTATGGCCAGCGGCGGGCGATGCTGGGCGCGGCGCTGACGGCTCGGCTGGGCGCGCGGGTACGCTTCTCGCCCCTGGCGGCCGGGCTGCACGTGATGGTTTTCCCGGAGGCGGGCGTCGATGAAGCCCGGCTGGTGCGCGAGGCGGCGGCGCGGGGCGTCCGCGTCCATCCCGGCGCGCCCTACCATCTGGAACGGCCCGCGCCGCCATCGATCCTGCTCGGCTTCAGCGGCCTGAGCGAGGCGGAGATCATCGAGGGCGTGCGCCGGCTGGCCGAAGCCTGGCCGGCGGCCGAGGGGGTCTAGCGCCGCGCTAGACCAACCAACTCCCTTCCAGCCGCAGCAGCCACGCCTTCGTCTCCAGGCCGCCGCGCGCGCCGTAGCCGTGGAGCTTGCCGTCTGTGCCCAGGATGCGGTGGCAGGGGATGACGATGGGAATGGGGTTGTTGGCGTTGGCCTGACCGACGGCGCGAACGGCCCCCGGCCGGCCCATCTCCGCGGCGATGGCCCCGTAGCTGCTCGTCCGGCCGTAGGCCACGGCATAGACGCGCGTCAGCACCTCCCGCGCGAAGGGTGTCAGCGCCGGCCAGGGCAGGGGCAGGTCGAACACTTGCCGCTCGCCGCGCAAATACTCGTCCAACTGCGCCAGCGCGGCGACGACGATTGGCCCCGGTGGGGCGGCCATGTCCAGCGCCTCATCGGTCAGGCGGCCGGCGTCGGCGGCCAGGCGCGTCGGGTCGTCCCACAGGCTGACGGCCAGCAGAGCGCTGTCGGCGGCCGCGGCCCAGATCGTGCCGATGGGGGTGTCGTCCAATCGTCCGAGTGTCAGCATAGCTAACTCCTTAGCGCGCGGCCACCGGCGCCGCGGCAAAACGCAAGTGATAGACGGCGATGCCGAAGGCGACGGCCACATTGAGCGACGACTTGCCGCCGCGCATGGGCAGACTGAACACGCCGTCGCACAGGGCCAGCAGGCCGGGATCGACGCCGGCTCGCTCGTTGCCGACGACGAGGGCCAGGGGGGCGTCCGGCGGCCCGGCGTCGTAGAGCGACGGTTGTAGCGAGGCTTCGGCCGTCCGCTCCAGCGCCCATAAACAAAAACCCTCGTCCCTCAGCCGCGCCGCCGCGTCGAGGCTGTTGCGGTGGTACGTCCACGGCATAGTCAGGTGCGCGCCGAGGGCCGCCTTGGCCAGGCGGGGGTGCTCCGGCGTGGCCGAGATGCCGGCCAGGTGCAGGTGGTCGAGGCCGGCGCCGTCGGCGGTGCGGAACATCGAGCCGATGTTGTGGATGCTGCGGATGTTGTCCAGCAGAGCCACAAGGCGGACGCTCGTCGCGCCATCGACCGGCGGAAGGAGCGACCGGGCCACCGTCGGCAGCGGCGCCACGGCGGCGATGACGGCCACCGGCCCGCGGCAGCGCGGGCAGACCACCCTTGACTCAACCACCGCGACCTCAACCGGAAAGCGCAGCCGGCAGGCGTCGTCGCCGCACTGCACGAAGACGAAGCCGGAGCTTATCACCGCGCGACCCTATTCCAGCGCGCTCAGCAACGCCGGCAAGAGTTGCTTCTTGCGCGAGACGACGCCCTGAGCGCGCAGCGTGCCGTCGGGCAGCTTGGCATAGGGTAGACCGCCCAACCCCGGAACGTCGGACGTCAGCACCAGCCGGCTCGACCCGCGTACCACGTCGGTGACCATCAGCATGGCAAAGCTCAGCCCCTTGGCGTCGCGCAGCTTGATGAGCGCGTCGCGCAGCCGCTCCAGGTGCTCGTCTAGTTCCACGAGCGAGGTCACTTCGACCTGGGCGACACCGAAGCTCAGGCCGCTGGACTCGTAGAGCTTTAGGTCGGCGTTGACGATGTCCTCCGGTTTGCGCGTGGCCAGGCCCGCGCCGGAAGCGATGACCTTCTCGCCGTAGCTCTGCACCGTCTCTCCGGCCAGCGGCGAGCCGACGACGAATGACCAGCGCGCCAGCCGTTCGGCGGCCTCGTGGTCGCGCGGCGTGGTTGTTGGCGAGGTCAGGATGAGCGTGTCCGACAGCAGCCCGGCCAGCAGCAGCCCGGCCAACTCTGGCGGCGCGCTCAGGCCGGCGTCGTTGATGCGTTCGGAAATGAGCGTCGAGGTGCTGCCGACGACATCGACAGTGAAGCGGATGGGCGTGCGCGTCGAGGGGTTGCCCAGGCGATGATGATCGACGATCTCGATGATGTCGGCCTCGTCGATGGAGCCGATGGCCTGGCCCGGCTCGTTGTGGTCAACGAGGATGACTTGCAGGCGGGGCGGGTTGAGCGCCTCGCGCTGGCGGCAGATGCCGACGTAGCGGCCGTTGTCGTCCACCACCCAGAACTCGTTGCGCTCCTCGCGCATGATGCGGTTGAGCGCGTCGCGGACGCGCCCGCCGGCCTGGAATTGGGGCACGGTGTCGTCGCAGGCCTCGCGGCCGGGCATATCCATCAGTTCGCCAATACGCATTTCCTCGCGCCGCGGGTGGGAGCCGACCGTGCGGCTGAGGAAGTCGAATAGGCTGATGACTGTCACCAGGCCGAAGGGCTTGCCCTCGCTATCCACAATGGGGGCCACGCCGCCGGTGCGGTTGGCGATAGACCAGACCTCCCGCAGGGGGTGATCGGGCGCGGCGGTGTTGAGGCGGTGGGAGATAGTCTCGAACCGGGGCGAGGCGTCGGTCAGCAGCGCCGGCGGCTCGATGCCCAGGTGGTTAATCACCCAGCTCGTCTGCGGGTTCAGGTGGCCGGCGCGGGCGGCGATGGCGTTCTGGCCCTGGTCTTGCAGCAGCCAGGCGTAGCCCATGGCCGCGGCGATGGAGTCGGTGTCGGGGTTGACGTGGCCGACGACGTAGATGGCGTTGTTCTTCTTGCCGTTCATACCTTCACGTTCCGGATGATTGATGACACAGTCGCGCCCTTCGCGCGACCGTGGAGAGTCTAGCGGGCGTGCCTTACGACTTTGCTAACAGGGAGTCTAGCACATTGTGGGGCGAACGGGCAGACGGAAAGGGCCGCGGGCGTGGCCGGTCGTGGGCTGGGGCGCGACGGCCGCGGAGGGCGGACACATTGATGTCGGCCCTCCGCGACCCGTGGGCCACGCGGCTTGTGGCCCACGTGGCGCGTGGGGGGTCAGTTGATGGGGTAGTATAGTTGCGCCAGGATACCGCCGGCGGCCTGGGCCGCGTCGGCCGCCTCGCCGTGGAGGAATTCCACGGTCGCGCCGGCGCGCACGGCCTGCAACAGGATCGGCTCGGCGGTGTCGGCCGGGGCGGGGTAGGGCAGGGCGATGAGCCGTACCGCGCCACGTTCCAGGG
>JAIBAS010000315.1 GCA_019695075.1 Promineifilum sp.
CCGGCCCCGCCCAGCAGCCACGCCGCAACCGGCCAGCCCGCGGCCAGCGCCAGCAGCCCGGCGGCCAGCGCCAGCAGCAACAGCGTCGCCAGGGCCATCTGCGGCTTCATGATCTGCGGCGTGTGGGAGTCGCGGACGACGCGACCGGGGAAGCGCCGCACGACCTGGGCCTTCCAGTAGCCGATGGTCGCCTTCTTGCGCAGGTAGCGGGCCAGGGTGTCGCTGTGGCGGTGGGCGACGACGGCCCGCTCGGCGAAGACCATACGCAGGCCGCGGTCGGCCAGCCGGAAGGATAGCTCCTGGTCTTCCAGATAGTGGAAGCGTTCGTCGAAGGCGCCGTTGGCCAACAGCACGGCGCGGCGGTAGGCGCAGGAGTAGGTATCGACGAAATCGATGGCCGGCTGGGCACGCAGGCGGTCGTACTTCTCTTCGTACTCGAGTTGCACAAAGCGGGCGACGAGAGCAGTCTGACCGGTGACGTAGGTTCCTTTGGCGGCGATGACGGCCGGGTCGTCGAAAGGGGCGGTAACTTCGCATAACCACTTAGGGGATGGGGTACAATCGGCATCGGTAAAGCAAACGATGTCGCCCTGGGCCGCGTGTGCGCCGGCGTTGCGGGCCGCCGCCGGCCGGCCGCGCGCCGTGGCGACCACTCGCGCGCCGGCGGCGCGGGCCAGGGCGGCGGTGTCGTCGGTCGAGCCGTCGTCGACGACGATGATCTCGTATGGCCCCACGCCGGCCTGCTGCCGCAGGGCGGCCACGCATTCGCCGATGGTCGCGGCGGCGTTGTAGGCCGGGACGACGACGGAGAGCATCTGGCTGGTCATGGCTGGGGAGCGGCGGCCCAGCGCCAGTGGCTGCGCGAGGCGGCGACCAGGCCCAGGGCGATCTGGGGCAGGATGACGACCAGGTAGAACAGGATGGCATAGCCGGCCACGGCCGTCTCGTCGGTCAGACCCAATTGCAGCAGCATCAGCGCCACGGCGGCGTTGAAGACGCCGACCTTGGCCGGCGTGCTCGGCGGAGTGATGGCGATGGAGACGACCACGTGGATCAGAGCCGCGTCGAGCAGCGTCAACGGCAGGCTGAGGGCGGGGAAGAGGGCATAGGGCATGAGCACGGAGAGCGCGGCGATGAGCAGCGAGGTCAATAGTAGCAGCAGCGCGCGCCGCGCGTCGCGCAACGCGGCCAGCCCCTCCAGCCCCGACACGGCCACGCGCAGCAGCCAGCCGGCCAGCCGATCGGGCAGCGGCCGGATGATCCGCCGCCACACGCCGATAACCCAGGTCGTCCGAAAGGCGAGCACGTAGAGCACCAGCAGCAGCGCCGCCGGCAGCCCCAACAGCCACGGGCCGGGCCGATTGACAAAATCCGGCAGGATGACGAATGGCAGGATGAAGACGATGGTCAGGCCGAAGAAAATGAGGTCGAGCGTCTTCTCTACGACCAGCGTCCCCAACGCGCGGGCGGCGGGGATGCCGGTCTCATGGTTGAGGGCATAGAGCCGCGCCACTTCGCCGACGCGCAGGAAGGGGATGATCAGGTTGACGTACTGCCCCAGCATCAGCCCCCAGAAGGCCGCCCGGAAGGAGACGGGCGCGCCGCCGGGCGGGAACAGCAGTTGCCAGCGCCAGCCCTTCAGCAGGAGGGTGACGAGGAAGACGCCCACCGCCAGCGCCACCCAGGCCGGCGAGGCCGCGGCCAGTGCCGCCAGGACATCGCCCAAGGGCACGCGCGTGGACATGTACCACAGGCCACCCAGCACCAGCAGGACGGTCAGGGCCAGGTTCAGCCACGGCAGCGCCCGTCGCCAGTTCGCTCTTGTCGCGGGGGTTTCGTTGGTCATCAAAGGGGTGCGACGGCGTGGGGGCGGGTCTTAGACCCGCCCGTACCTGGCGGGGCGATCCGTGCCGGCATGGGCTTATGGCGTGGGTGTGCGCCGGTTGAACAGCATGACCGCGCCGATGACGCTGGCGACGAAAATGAGCAGTGTGGCGGCAAAGCCGAGCCACAGGTAGACCAGGCCGCGATCCCCGGTCGGCGCGCCGTCGATGGCCGGCGCGGCCACATCGACCGCGGGAACGCCATTGACCGGCGCGCCGATGGTGGCCGGCGTGGCTGCTTCGCCCGGCAGGCCCGCCGGGTAGTCCAGCGGCAGCGTCAGCGGGTCGGCCGTCGGGCTGGGAGCGGGGTAGGGGGCCTGGCGGCCGGGCGCGGCGCTGACCACGCCGACCAGCGCCGGCAGGAGCGCCAACAAGGCAAGGCCGGCCAGCAAGCCAGCCGTCCAACGTCGCTTCATATCACTTCTCTCCGTCCATCTGACTGGGCCTCAGGCCACACGCCAGCGCCACACCAGGCCGATGACCGCGCCAACGGCGACCGCGCCGGCCAGCACTTGCTGCCACACGTCGCGGCTCGCGCCGCTCAGGCCGATGCCGACCAGCAACACGCCGGCCAGGGCGAGGCGCTGGAACGGCTCTCCGGCCAATTCCCCGCGCAGCGAGCGGCCGGTCTGCCCGGCCAGCCAGGTGTGATAGCTCAACGCCGCCAGGATCAGCGCCAATCCGGCGATCCAGAATCCATGGGCGACAATTGTCAGCCAGTTGATCATGTCAGTTATCTAGTATAGCAGCGCCGCCGCGGGCAGTCCGCACAGCCGGCGTGAATTCCCACGGGTGGCTAAGTGATCGGGCGTGTGTCTCCGCCCTGGCCACGAACACGGGTATACTTGGGATATGGCCAAAAGACAAACCCAATATGTATGCCAGGCGTGCGGCCGCACGACCCCCGTCTACATGGGGCGCTGCCCACGGTGTGGTGAATTCGATACGATGGTCGAGCAGCGCATTGAGCCGGAGCCGGGCACGGGCGGCCGGCGCTCGGCCGCGGCGGCCGTCTCGCGCCCCGTGCGCCTGCGTGAGGTCGAAGCCGACGGCCTCGACCGGCTGGCCTTGCCCGTGCAGGAGTTCTCGCGCGTGCTCGGCGGCGGCCTCGTCCCCGGCTCGCTCATTCTCGTCGGCGGCGATCCCGGCATCGGCAAATCGACCCTGCTGCTGGAAGTGGCCGGCCTGGTGGCCGGGCTGCACGGGCCGGTGCTCTACATCTCCGGCGAAGAGAGCGCCCGCCAGATCAAGATGCGCGCCGACCGCCTGCGTATCGACTCCGACGACCTGTTCCTGGTAACCGAGACGAACCTCCACGTCATGATGGATCACATCAACGCGGTGCGGCCGGTCATGACCATCGTCGATAGCATCCAGACGACCTACGACGACAACCTCAGTTCGTCGGCCGGCAGCGTCAGCCAGGTGCGCGAATCGGCCGCCCGGCTGCAAGACGTGGCCAAGAGCACGGGCATCGTCATCGTCCTCGTCGGCCACGTCACCAAAGAAGGGGCCATTGCCGGGCCGCGCGTGCTGGAGCACATCGTCGATACGGTTCTCTACCTGGAGGGCGATCCTTTCCACCGCTATCGCCTTCTGCGCAGCGTCAAGAACCGTTTCGGGGCAACCAGTGAGGTGGGCGTTTTCGAGATGGTCGAGCAGGGCATGGTCGAAGTGACCAACCCATCGGAGGCGTTCCTGGCCGAGCGCCAGGCCAACGCGCCCGGCTCGGCCATTGCCGTGACGCTGGAGGGCACGCGCCCGCTGCTCGTCGAGGTGCAGGCGCTGGCCAGTTCGACCACCTTCGCCAATCCCCGCCGCACGCCCAACGGCATCGACTACAACCGTTTGCTGTTGCTGACGGCCGTGCTGACCCGCCGCGTCCACGTGCCCCTGCACGATAAGGACGTGTTCGTCAACGTCATCGGCGGCTTGCAGATTACCGAGCCAGCGGCCGACCTGGCTGTGGCTCTGGCCATCGCCAGCAGTGTCAAGGACCGCGCCATCCATGCCGACATGGCCTTCCTGGGCGAGATCGGTCTGAGCGGCGAGTTGCGCGCCGTCAGCCAGCTGGAGCCGCGCCTGCGCGAGGCGGCCAAGCTCGGCTTCCGCCGCTGCGTCGTGCCGCGCAGCCGCCAGCTTAAAGAGGGCAGCCGGCCGGAGGGACTGGAGATCATCCAGTGCCGGACGCTGTATGAGGCGGTTGATGTGGCGCTGATCAAGTAGGGGGTAGGGGCTAGGGAAGAAAGCTCACGCCAAGGCGCTAAGGGGCCAAGGCGCGAAGGAAGAAAAGAAGGCTCACGCAAAGCAACTGTAGTTTTGTCAAGGGCGAGGCAGAGCCAAGTCAGTTGACCAAGGGCGCTGGTCGCGGAGCATGGCATTGAGAATGGTTAGGAACTTGCGCATGCAGGCGACAATGGCGA
>JAIBAS010000374.1 GCA_019695075.1 Promineifilum sp.
AAGGCCGTCCCCGGCCACGACGACCGCGCGCGCGCGCAGCCCGGTCACCGGCGCGGCCAGCGCCGGCCGGCCATAGACCACGGCATGCTCGCCGAAGAGGATGACTTTACCGGGGGCGGTCGCCTCAGCCAGCGGTGCGGCGCTCATGACAGCCAGTAGAGGGCCACGAAGACCGTCAGCCCGTAGAAGAGCAGGTTGATCTGGAACGGCCGGTCGCGCAGCAGGATTTCCTCCGGCGCGCCGCCCTCGTTGCGGATGTGGATGAGGTACAGGTAGCGAAAGATGCCGTAGAGCACAAACGGGATGCTCAGCATCATGGCGTGGTTTTGCGGCAACCCCTCGGACAGGAAGGTATACAGGCTGTAGGAGACGACGGCGCTGGTGGTGACGATGCCCAGCAGCCGGTCGATCAGGTCGATACTGTAGTCGTCGAGGATGGCACGATGATTGGCCGCGTCGCCGCCAAGCAACACGAGTTCGTTGCGCCGCTTGCCCAGGGCCATGAACAGGGCCAGGAAGCCGCCAAAGATGTAGAGCCAGGGCGAGAAGCGCTGCACCTCAATGACGATGACGCCGGCGGCGATGCGCAAAACGAAGCCGGCGGCGATGGTCAGCACATCGACAAGGACGACATGCTTCAGCCGGAAGGTGTAGGCGATCTGCGACAGCAGATAGATGAGCAGGATGACGGCCAGCTTCCAGCTCAGGGCGTAGCCGGCGGCCAGGCTGAACGCGGCCAACAACACGGCCGCCGCCGCGGCCACGCGCGGGTTCAGCCGGCCGGACGGGAGAGGCCGGTTGCGCTTGGTGGGGTGCTGCCGGTCGCTCTCGATGTCGGCCAGGTCGTTCATCAGATAGACCGCGCCGGACATGAGACAGAGCAAAACGAACGTGCCCAGCACGGGCAGCAGGCTGTTCAGGTCAAACAGCTTGCGATCAAATAGCAGGGCGACAAAGACAAAGGCGTTTTTCGGCCATTGGCGCGGCCGCATGGAACGGATGATGTCGATCAGCACACGTCACTCCCTCGGAGGCTAGGCTGTCTTTCTATCACGAAAGGGGCGCGCAGGCCAGAAGAGGACACACGGAGACAAAAAAGGTCTTCCCCGTCGCCATGACGGAGAAGACCTACTCAGCTTGAAGCCGGGCCGCGTCCTAGCAGACGGTGGCCGTGTTGTTCCAGAACCAGTTGTAGGCGAAGAAGGGATACGCCTGGCCCGTTTGCAGTCGGATGGCGATGCGCGAGTAGCCGGCTAGCGCCGGTGGGATGCCGAACGTCGGCGACAGCGCTTCGCCCGTGCCGGAGTTGATCGTGCCGACAACCACGCCGCCAATGCCCTGCGTGCCGAACGCGCCCATCGTCACGGTGAAGGTCTGATTCGGCGGGAAGTTGGCCGTCTTGATCGTCACCGAACCGTTCTGAACGACACTGCAAACGGTGAAGGTTGGGATGCCGGTGTAGATCGGCCCCGGCGGCACTGTCGGCGGCGGGTTGCCGCCCGTGCCGGTGGTGTTGTTATAGAACCAGTTGTAGGCGAAGAACGGGTTGGCGTGCGCCGTCTCGGCCCGGATGGCGATCTGGTACGATTTCTGCAGCTGCGCGGGGATATTGAAGGTCGCCGTCAGCGCGCCGCCCACGCCCGACTGCAACGTCCCGACGACGATGCCGTTCACGCCCCGGCTGCCGAACGGCCCCATGCGCACGGTGAACGTCTGATTCGCCGGGAAGTTGTCGGTCTTGATGGTGACCGTCTTGTCCACGTCAACGGTGGTGATGCTGAAGGTTGGAATGCCCGTGTAGCCGGGAATGCCGCCCGTGCCGGGATCGCCGGTGGTCGTGCTGTTCCAGAACCAGTTGTAGGCATAGTACGGGTACGTATGGGCCGTCTGCAACCGGATGGCGATCTGGCGTGAACCCTTCAGCTGCGCGGGAACGTTATAGGTGGCGCTGAACGAGCCGCCGACGCCCGAATTCAGCGTCCCGACGACGATGCCACCAACGCCCTTGGTCCCAAACGCGCCCATCGTCACGGTGAAGTTCTGGTTCGCCGGGAAGTTGTAGGTCTGGATGGTGACCGAGGTGTCGGTTACGACGCTGGTGATGCTGATGGTGGGGATTGTGCTGGAGCGCACCTGGTTGACGCCGGCAAAAACGGCCACGGCGACGAGCAAAAGCACCAGGAGCAGATACCGCGGGCGAATCAGCGACCCCAGCCGGCCGCTCGCCTTGTCGCTAACCGATGACACCTGTGAAGTCATTCTTACCTCCTGACTATTCACGTGTTGTGCGGGCGATGATGGCCAGACAAACCCGGTCGCAGGGGAGCCATCATACTTCCAATACCCTCTCTGTCCCAACAGTATACATAACTACTTTTCGCATTTCTATAGAACAGAGGTTCTTTCTTGTCATAATCAGGGGGCAAAATGACCCGTTAGGAAGCGACGCGCCGTCTCGGCCAGCACGGCCGCGCCGGGGACAAGCACCGCCTCGTCGATGTCGAATGTGCTGGTGTGGTGGTGGCGCGCCGGGCCGCCATCGGGCACGGCCGCGCCAAGCATGAACATCGCTCCTTTGGCCCGCTCGGTCATGTAGGCGAAGTCCTCCGCGCCCATGCCGAAGCGGCTGTCGTGGATGACGGCCGCGCCCAGGAGGTCGGCGGTCGCGGCGCGCATCCAGCCGTTGGCCTCGGCGTCGTTGACCATGGGCGGGTAACCTCTGGCGATGTCGAGTGCGTAGCTGCCGCCCATCAATTCGGCAATACGCAAGGCGTTCTCCAGTTCCACGCAGAGCTGTTCGCGCACAGCCGGGCTTGTCGCCCGCATCGTGCCGCGCAGCAGCACCTCGTTGGGGATGACGTTGGTCGCCGCGCCCCCGGTCACCTGGCCGACGCTGATGACACACGGATCCAGCGGATTGATGCGCCGCGAGGGGATGGCGTAGATCGCCGGCAAGATGGTGGCCAGCATGTGGATGGGGTCGCTGCCGGTGTGGGGGTAGGCCCCGTGGCCGCCGTCGCCGCGAATCCAGGCATCGAACGAATCGACTGAGGCCAGACTGGGGCCGTCCTGAAAGTGAAACCCGCCGCTCGGCCGGTCGGAGGAGACGTGCAGGGCGATGACAGCGGCGATGTCCTCCAGCGCGCCGTCGTTGATCATCGCCGTCGCGCCGCTGATCTGGTTCTCGTCGAAGTCCTCCTCGGCCGGCTGGAAGAGCAGCCGCACCCGGCCCTGCCACGCCTCTTCGCGGTGGCTCTGGCGCAGCAGGTGGGCCACGCCCAGCAGGATGGCCGTGTGCGCGTCGTGGCCGCAGGCGTGCATGACGCCCGGGTTGGTGGAGCGATAGGCCACGTCGTTGGCCTCGACGATGGGCAGGGCGTCCATGTCGGCGCGGATGGCGATAATGGGGCCTTCGTCGCCCAGTTCGGCCACGACGCCGGTCTTGCCCACACCGGTGCGCACGCGGTAGCCGCCGATCTCGGCCAGCGTGTCGGCCACCAGCGCCGAGGTGCGGAACTCCTGGAAGCTCAGTTCGGGGTGGGCGTGGATGTCGCGCCGCAGGCGGACAAGCTCATCGCGCAGCAGATTGGCTTTATCGAGCATTGGGTTACCTCCATGCTTCATGGTTGGCCGCGGGCCGGTGGGGTCTGCGGACGCGGAATCGGCTACTGGGCAGGGGGCGCGACGGCCACGGGCGCGGCGGCCGTGACGACGGCCACGGCCTCGTCGGCGCGCAAGGTCATGCAGGCGACGCCCTGCACGACGCCCTCCTTGGCCGGAATCTCGTCGGCGGCAAAGCGGATGAGCTTGCCCAGCCGCGAAAGGATGAATAGCTCGTCGTCGGGACCGGCGGCAACCGCGCCGACCAGCCGCTCGGTCTTCATGGCCACCTTACCGGCCGCGGCGGGGGCCTTGTTGGCCGCGAAGCCGCTCATCAGGCGGATCGTCCCCTGTCCGTCGGCCCCCAGCAGAAAGACGCCGCCGGCGGCGCCTACAGCGGCCACGGCCACGGCCATGTCGGTCACGTCCAGCCGGATGCCGAGGACGCCGCGCGTGGGCACCTGGGTTTCCATGAACCGGATGGCCTTGCCCTCGCGTGAGGCCAGGAAAAGGTCATCGCCGCCGCCCGACCAACAGACGGCCACCAGCGGCCCGCCCTCTTTGATGTCGTGGAAGCTTGTGCCCTGGATGAGGCTGCGGCCCAGGTAGCTGGCGCGCACGCGCCGCACCCAGCCGCGTTGGCTCAGCAGGATGGCGTATTGACCGCCGCCCTCGGCCAGCGCGCCGACGACGCGCTCGCCC
>JAIBAS010000282.1 GCA_019695075.1 Promineifilum sp.
GCGGAGGCGCGGGCTTTCAAGTGGGAGCTCGGGACGATCAACACGGTCGACACCTATCTCCTGAAGATCCCGACGCGGCTCAACTTCCAGCAGAGCTACGACCAGACGCCGCTCGTCTTCGTGATGCCGCACTCTCCCGGCCCGAACGCGGTCGACGTGCGGGTCGACAACGTCTCGCCGACCGGCTGCGACATCTACCCGATCGAGCCGGAGGACTGGGACGGTCCCCACATCTCGATGACGGTCCACTACCTGATCATCGAGCCGGGCGTTCAAAACCTGCCCGACGGCACCGTCTTCGAGGCCGGCACCCTCTCGACGACCGCGGTCCAACACGGCGCCGGCAACTTCCCCGCGACGCCCGAGACCTGGGCGAACCTGACCTTCCAGACCAGCTTCTCGACCGCGCTCATCTGCCGCTCGAGGGCGTTGAGCCGTTCACCCATGGTGCCGAGTCGTTCGAGCTGGCCGATGGAGCGGTCGGCGTGGCGCACCAGCTCATCGAGCGAGGCGCGCTGGCCTTCGAGACGGTCGGCCAGCTCCTGGTACGCGGCGAGTTCCTCTCCGCGGACGGCGCCGCGGCGGAGATTCTGGAACAGGGCACCCATGGCGAGGCTCCAGCGATTCGTTCGGATGTTGGCAGTGATCCGGCGGACCCCGTGAATTGTGGCAAAGATGAGGCCGTGTATGAGGTTGGCTGAGATGAAAGGCTAACCGTCGGGAGGACAGGGCGATGCGGCGGCCTGTTGCGCGAATGTGACGGGCCGGGGCGAATTGCCGGTCAGGGGAATTGCGGGGCGCCGGGGGGAGAAGCGAGGGCAGAACGGGTGCGGCGTGTCACAGCGCGGCGGGGTGTTCCCGCCTCAGGAGGCCAGCCGCCGGAAGCGGGGATTGGCGCGCAAAGGGTTGAACGTCGGGTCCAGCCGGAGCCACCCGGGCGAGAGGTAGAATGGCACCCGAAGGAGCGGCTCCAGCACGTCCATGGCCTGCTCCGGCTCGCCGGCAAGGATGTAGACCCGCGCGAGCTGGAGCTGCACGTACGGGCCGAGGAACGCGTCGCTCTTGATGCTGCGCATCTCCGCGCCGCGACGCGCCGTCTCGATCGCCTCGGCCTTCCGCCCGAGGAAGGCGAGCGCTACACCGAGCAGGACCCGCCGCTGGCCGTCATCGGGCGCAGCGCGCACCTGCTCGGTCAGCGCCTGCCGCGCCGTATCGGCGTACGCCCGCGCGAGCCGCTCGTCGCCCCGCACGTGGTACAACTCCGCCAGCATGATGGCCCAGGCGCCGCGATCGTTGTCGAACGCGCTCAGCGGCATGTGAAGCACCATCCGCTGGGCCGGGTCATCCAGCACCCACCCGAGATCCTGGTAGAGCGCCAGGAAGGCGTAGGTCGTTTCCGGCCCGGCACGCCGGGCGGCGTCGGCGGTGGCGGCGCGGGCGCCCGCGAGGTCCCCCCGGGCCATGGCAATCATCACCTTGAGAGCGCCGATCGCGGGACTGGTGGGTGCCAGCACGATGGCTCGTTCGATCGCCGAGTCCGCGGCGGCATAGTCATGGAGAAAGAGCCCCACCGTGGCCATTCGCTTCGTCATGTCCCACCTCCGCTTCGAGGCCCATGCTAGACCCATGCCGTGCTCCGCGCTCCGGCGACCGGGTTCTCCGGCGACAGCGCCAAAGCGCGCTCATAGGCGGCGCGCTTCTCGCCCGCGTCGCCCACCACGCGCGCCAGACCCAGCCAGGCCTCTTCGGCCTCCGGGGCCGCGCTGAGGATGTCGCGGTACATTGACTCAGCGGCGGCATTCTTGCCATAGTCGGCATTGCGGCCGGCCTGGGCCAGCAGCGCACGCAGTCGTGGTTCCTTTATCTCCATGCGTGGTTCACTCCAAGAGTGTTCGTCCAATATGATTGGGCTGGATTGTCGCCCGGCTTCATAAGCAACGGACAAGAAGATGATGAACGGCAACTAAGGAGTTGCCGGGCGACCGGGGCCGGGGTCCAGGTGGGGCCAGCTAAAGCCGAGCCGGCCCATCAGGCGGCGGTAGAAGAAGCCCGTGCTCTCGACCCGCGCGAAGAGGCAGGGCTGCTCGTGCTTGGTGATCACCACCGTGTCGCCGCTCTCGACGTTGACGCTCTTCTGGCCGTCGGCGGTCAGGTAAGCCTCGTGGCTCATATCGACCTGGATGGCGATGCGGGCGTTCTCATGCAGCACCAGCGGCCGGTTAAGGCTCAGATGGGCGGCCACGGGCACGACGACGAAGTTCTGCAACTGCGGCGGCAACAGCGGCCCGCCCGCGGCCATGGCGTAGGCGGTCGAGCCGGTCGGCGTGGCCACAATGAGCGCGTCGGCGATGTAGGTCGTCACCAGGTCGTCGTCGACGCGCAAGTGAAGGCGGATGACGCGCGCCTGCGCCCCCCGGCCGATGACGACCTCGTTGAGGGCCATAAAGGGCTGCACCAGGCCATTGTCGCGCCACAACTCGGCGTGCAGCAGCAGACGGCGCTCCAGCCAGAAGTCGCCTTCCAGCACCCGCGCCAGCTTGTCGCGCCAACTCTCCGGCGTGGCTTCGCTCAGGAAGCCGACGCGGCCGACGTTGATGCCGAAGATGGGCACGTTGAAGGGCACCGTCCAGCGCGCGGCCCGCAACGTTGAGCCGTCGCCGCCCAGGACGATGACCAGGTCGGTCTCGTTCAGCGGCGCGGCGATAGGTTCGTCGTCCCAGGGCGCGGCCGTCCACGAGGCCACGCCGCGCTCGGCCAGCCAGCGGCGCACCTCGTCGCCCAGAGCGGCTGATTCGTGGATGCGCGGTTGCTGCAGGATGCCAACGCGGTTCATAGGCCCTTACTCGTCCAGCCGCGCCCGCGCCCAGGCGACCAGTTCGCCAGCCGGCACGCGCGTCTGCTCCCCGCCGGCCAGCGGCCGCGCCGTCACCTGCCCCTGGGTCAGCTCGTCTTCGCCGACGATGAGGACATACCGCGCGCCGAGGTGGTCGGCCTCGCGCATCTGGCTCTTGAGGCTGCGTCCGCGGCGCGAGAAAGCCAGCCGCGCCGGAATGCCCGCCGCCCGCAGGCGGAAGGCCAGTTGTGTCGCCGCCATCTTCGTCGCCCCGCCGAAGTGGGCCAGATAGAAGGGCACAGGCGGGGCCGGCGGCAGGGCGATGCCCTGCTCCTTCATGCCCAGGACGATCCGCTCGACACCGCTGCCGAAGCCGACGCCGGGCGTGGGCGGGCCGCCGATGTCCTCAGCCAGCCCGTCGTAGCGGCCGCCGCCGCATAGCGCCGCCTGCGCGCCGATGCCCTCCTGCCACACCTCGAAGACGGTCTTGGTGTAGTAGTCGATGCCGCGCACCAGGCGGAAGTTGATCGTGTAGGTCTGATCCAGCTCGTCGAGCAGGCCGCGCACTTCGGCGAAGTGCTCGCGGCAGTCGTCGCAGAGGTGGTCGGCGATGCGCGGCGCGCCGGCCAGCAGCGCGTCCATGCCCTTCTCCTTGCTGTCGAGGACGCGCAGCGGGTTCTTGCTCAGCCGCTCCTTGTCGATGTCGGCCAACTGCTCGCGGTAGCCGTCCAGGTAGGCCACCAGGGCCTTGATGTAGACCGGCTTGCAGACCGGGCAGCCGGTGCTGTTGAGTTGGAAGGTCAGGCCGGTGTAGCCCAACTCGCGGTAGAGGCTCATGGCCAGCATCATGACCTCAACGTCGGCCGCCGGGTCGTCCTCGCCCAGGACTTCGCAATTGAATTGGCTGTGCTGGCGCAGGCGGCCGGCCTGGGGGCGCTCGCGCCGGAAGCTGGGGCCGATGGTGTAGAGCTTGACCGGCTGCGTCCAGTTGCTCATGCCGTTCTGAATGTAGGCGCGCATGAAGCCGGCGGTGAATTCCGGGCGCAGGGTGATGCGCGAGCCGTCCGGCTCGGTCAGGGTGTACATCTCCTTCTGGACGAAGAAGTCCGACCCTTCACCCACGCCACGGCTGAACAGTTCCTCGGCCTCGATGATCGGCAGTTCCATGCGCTGGAAGCCGAAGCGCCCGGCGACGCGCTCGGCCGCGGCGATGACGGCGTCCCAATAGCGGCGGTCCTCCGGCAAGACATCCTGCATGCCGGTGACGCGCTGGATTTGTTTCGACACAGTGCCTCCACAACGGGCTGGCGCCCATTGGGCAGCCCATTCATGACATCGCGCCAATTATAGCCGCAAACGGGGATTCAGTGAAAGGGGATCAGGCCAGCCGCCGGTCGCAAGCGGCGCGCAGGCCACAGGCGAGGCAGCGCCGCGGGTCGCCGTGGTCGGGGTCGGGGTCATCCTCGCCGCGGGCGGCGCGCATCTCGTCGAGCACGGCCAGCAGGTCGGCCTCCAGGTCGGCGCTGTAGTCGATGGCGAAGGCCTGGTCGCGGTATTGCAGGATGCCGTAGGGCGGGCGCACGCCGAAGTTCTCCTCGACCAGCAGACAGTAGGCCGCCAGCTGCAAGACCTGCCCCTCGTGGGGGCGCTCCGGCGCGCGCGATGACTTGACCTCAACGGGGATGATCGCGCCGTTGTCCTGCTCCACGAGGTAATCGGGCTTACCGACCAGCCGCAGGTGGGCAGCGTGGAGGACGTCGTTGTTGGCCCGCCACGTCTCGGTGTCGCTGTAGAAGACGCGGCCGTCGGGCAGCCCGCTGTCCTCGCGCATCTGCCGGCCGCCGATCCAGAAGGCCGCGGCCACGAACAGCAGCGCCAGCACCAACAACAGCGGCAATCCACCCAGAAACATAGCGACTCTCGCGCTCCCCGGCTGCTAGGCCCCCAGCAGCCGGTAGACCAGCATGGCCACAGCCAGGAACAGGGCCACATAGGCCACACGCTGCGCCCAGATCGAGCGGCGGACGAGGCGGCCGTGGCGCTCGTGGTGGCGCACGCCGGCCCGCAACTGGGCGGTGTTGGCCGACGCCGCGCCGCGCACCCGCCGCAGCCACCAGGCGCGCCGGCAATAGACGTATTCGCCAATCTCGCTGGCTCGAATCCAGGGGTAGCTCATACGTTCTATTTTATGGATAATAGACGGTGAGTCAAGAGGCGCGCTGCTCGCTGGCGTAGCGGTTGAATAGCGCGCCGAAGAGCAGGATCAGGCTGCTGACGTAGGTCCAGGTGAGGAAGGCGATGATGACGGCCACGGAACCGTAGACGAGATTGGATCGGGAGAGATAAGCGCCGATGAACAGCAGGAAAAACTGTTTGGCCCCCTGCCACAGCACACCGGCCAGGATCGCCCCGGCGATGATGTCGCGCCAGGCCAGGCGGACGTGGGGCATGTATCGGTACAGGATGGCGAACAGGATCACGTTGAGCGTCACCGCCCAGAAGCCGTCGGTGAAGGGGCCAATGCGGCTGAGGCTGTCGGGCAGCAGGCTGTTGATCATCGTCAGCACCGTGCCCTCGGCCATCGACGCGGCCAGCAGCAGGACGGTGATGAGCAGCACGGTGATGACCGCCAGCGTGCGGTGTCGCCAGATGGAGCGCCGGTGGTTAATGTCCGTACCCCAGATGCGGTCCATGGCCCGGGTGATGACGTTGAAGGCGCTGGAAGCCGACCAGAGCAGGGTCAGCGCGGCGAGGCCCGTCACCGGGCCGCGGGCCTGCACCAGGCTCTCCAAATTGGCCCCCAGCAGCGCGTCCAGCCCCGGCACGACGAACTCCAACTCAGCGACGATGCGCTCCTCGGCCAGGATGGGATCGAGCCAGTTGCTGGCCAGGGCCACGACCAGCAGCGCCAGCGGGAAGACGGAGAAGAGGGTAAAGAAGCCGATGGACGAAGCCACAAGCTGCGATTCGGGCGCGATGGCTGTCCGCGCCGCCCGCCAACAGAGCCGCGCCCAACGCGCCGCGGTCGAGACCAGTTCCGCGCCGGTCTGCCGGATGCGCTCGCCTGTCAGTTGTCCCCGCCTGGGCGACAATCCGCCCACGTCCTTGTTATCCGCCATGTTGGCGACCGAGTATAGTCGCATGTGGTTGGCCATACCACTACTCTCTACTGGCCGTCCGGCGTCGGCCGCGCGGCCTCTTTGAGGAATCCTGATGAGCGTGCTACCATTGACTTCTATGAACCGGCCCGAATCCCTGCGCGAGTACCACTGGCGCATCGCCCCGGAGATGCCCGCCGACTCGCCTTTGCAGTCGGCCGGCGATGCCGTGCATCCGGTTCTGGCCCGTATTCTCCACAACCGAGGTCTGGCCCAGCCGGCGCAGGTGCAGGCCTTCCTGTCGCACCACTACCTGCTCTCGCGCGATCCCTACCAGTTAGCCGACATGGCCCGCGCCGTCGATCGTCTGGTTCGCGCCGTGCGCGAGGGGGAGACCATCGCCGTCTATGGCGACTTCGACGCCGACGGCGTGACGGCGACGGTGTTGCTGACCGAGGCGCTGCGGGCCATGAGCGACGAGCGCCGGCTGGTGATCCCTTACATTCCCGACCGCGTCGATGAGGGCTACGGCCTGAACATGGACGCGCTGACCAAGCTGCGAGAGAAAGGCGTCGATGTCGTCATCAGCGTTGACTGCGGCATCCGGTCGCCCATCGAGGCGGCCCACGCCCGCGCCATCGGCCTGGACATGATCATCACCGACCACCACAGCCTGGGGCCGGAGCTGCCCCCCGCCCTGGCGGTCATCAACCCCAAGCGCGACGACTCCACCTACCCGGAGCGGATGCTGGCCGGCGTGGGCATCGCTTTCAAGCTGGCCCAGGCGCTGCGGCTGGCCCTGCCGGGGCGGGCCAACTGGGACGAGTCGAACCTGCTCGATCTGGTCTCCATCGGCACGGTGGCCGACCTGGCCCCGCTGATGGGCGAGAACCGCAAGCTGGTGGCCGAGGGGCTGGCCGTGCTGAACGAGGTGCGCCGGCCGGGCATCGCCGCGCTGATGGCCGTCAGCGGCCTCCAGCCGCGCCAGATGACGGCCGAGAGCATCGGCTTCGCCCTGGGGCCGCGCATCAATGCCGCCGGCCGGCTGGCCCACGCCTACGACGCCGCCCGGCTGCTCATCGCCGGCAACAACCAGACCGCCCAGGAGCAGGCGCGGCTGCTGGACGAGCTAAACCGCAAGCGCCAGAGCCTGACCCGCCAACTCAGCGCCCGCGCCGAGCAGCTGATCGACCCCACCGCGCCGATCATCATCGCCGCCGACGCCGCGTTCAAGTCGGGCATCGTCGGCCTGGTGGCCAGCCGCCTGGCCGAGAAGCACTACCGGCCAACCATCGTCATGGAGAGCGGCGAGCACGAGAGCCGCGGCTCCTGCCGGTCGATCCCGGAGTTCCATATCACCGACGCGCTCGATCAGGTGGCCGACCTGCTGGTGCGCCACGGCGGCCACGCCCAGGCGGCCGGCTTCACCATCCGCAACGAAGACGTGCCCGCCTTCGTCGAGCGCCTGACGGCCATCGCCGCGGAACAACTCGCCGGCGCGGAGCTGCTGCCGGCGCTGGACATCGATGCCGAACTGCCGCTCAGCCAGGTGGATTGGGCGCTGCAAGAGACGATGGCCCGGCTGGAGCCAACCGGCTATGGCAACTCCGCGCCGCTGCTGGTCAGCCGTGGCGTGCAGGTGATGGGCCACCGCGTTGTCGGCTCCGACGGCGGCCATTTGCAGATGCACCTGGCCGACGGCCGCGCCAACGGCGCCGGCTCCAGCCGCTACGGCCGGTCGCCGGTGACGACCGTGGCCGCCATCGCCTTCCGACAGGGGGCGTGGGCGGGCAACTTGCCGCCGCTGATCGACGTTGCCTATCGCGTCGGCGTCAATCAGTGGCAGGGCGCGTCTAACTTGCAACTCGTCATCGAAGACATGCGTCCAACAGAGAGAGAGAGTATTCAGTTATGAGGATTCTTGTCACCGGCGCGGCCGGCTTCATCGGCAGTCACCTCGCCGAGCATCTCTGTCGTCGCGGCGACGAAGTAGTCGGCCTGGACAACTTCAACGACTACTATGACCCGGCGCGCAAGCGGGCCAACGAGCAGCGGCTGTGCGCCTACCCCAACTTCCGCATGGTCGAGGCCGACGTGCGCGACCGGGCGACGCTGTTCCGCCTCTTCGAGGACGCGCGCTTCGACGCCGTGGGCCATCTGGCGGCGATGGCCGGCGTGCGCGACGCGGTGAAGCAGCCCGATCTGTACGTCAACGTCGACCTGAACGGCACGCAGAACTTGCTCGACGCGGCGCGGGCGGCCGGCAACGTGGGCAACTTCGTCATGGCCTCGACCTCGTCGGTCTATGGCAACACGACGCGCCTGCCATTTATCGAGACCGACCCGTGCGACCGGCCCTTGCAGCCCTACGCCGCGGCCAAGCGCGCCGCCGAAATCCTGGGCCACACCTACCACTATCTCTTCGGCCAGAACTTCACCGCCCTGCGCTTCTTCACCGTCTACGGCCCCAACGGCCGGCCGGACATGATGGCCTATCTGGTGGCCGACAGCATCACTAAGGGCAAGCAGATCCCGCTCTACGACGGCGGGCGCATGTACCGCAACTGGACGTATGTCGATGACACCGTTGCCGGCGTCGCTGCCGCGCTGGATCGGCCGCTGGGCTACGAGATCATCAACCTGGGCCAGGACCAGCCGGTGCTGCTGGCCGATTTCGTCGGCATGATGGAAGAACTGAGCGGGCGCAAGGCCAACGTCGTCGCCACGCCGCGCCTGCCGGCCGACGTGACCAGCAACGAGGCCGACATCAGCAAGGCCCGCCGCCTGCTGGACTACGATCCCCGCGTGCCCGTGGCCGAAGGCGTGCGCCGCTTCTGGGAATGGTATCGCCGGTATGACCTCCACGAGTCATAAGCCGGGCGCCGACACGCCGTTGGCTCCGTTCCGCCTCGTGGCCGACGCCGCCGCCTGGGACGCCTGTCTGGCCGACCTGCGCGGCATGTCGCGTCTGGCCATCGACCTGGAAGCCAACAGCATGTTCGCCTATACCGAGCGGGCCTGCCTCATCCAGCTATCGACGGCCACGGCCGACTACATCATCGACCCGCTGGCCGGCCTCGACCTGAGCGGGCTGGGCGCGGCGCTGGCCGACCCGACCGTGGAGAAGATCTTCCACGCCGCCGAGTATGATCTCATCCTGCTGCGGCGCGACTACGATTGGAGCCTGGTCAACCTGTTCGACACGATGTGGGCGGCGCGCATTCTCGGCTACCGGCAGATGGGGCTGGCCGGGCTGCTGGAGGCGTTCTACGGCGTGCGGCTGAGTAAGCGCTACCAGAAGGCCAACTGGTGTCACCGGCCGCTCTCGGCTCCGGAATTGGCCTACGCCCAGAAGGACACCCACTATCTGCCGGCCCTGCGCGACCGGCTGGCGGCCGAGCTGGAGGAGCGCGACCTGATGGCTGAGGCGCTGGAGACCTTCGCCGAGCAGGCGCGCGTGCGGCTGCCCAACAACGGCTTCGACCCCGATGCGTTCTGGAACATCAACGGCGTGCAGGACATGACGCCGACGCAGCAGGCGGTCATGAAGGCGCTCTACCTCTTCCGCGACCGCGAGGCCCGCCGCCGCAACGCCCCCCACTTCAAGGTGCTCAGCGACCGGACGCTGCTGGAGATCGCCACAACCCTGCCGGCGCGCATGTCGGAACTGGATACCCTCCACGGCATGACCGCCGGCCAGCAGCAGCGCTACGGCCGGCAACTGCTGGAGGCCGTGGCCGAAGCGCGCCAGGCGCCGCCGCCACAGCCACCCAAGCGCCTGCCGCGCCTGCCCGACGCCGTCCTCATCCGCTATGACCGGCTGCACCGCTGGCGCAAGGCTCGCGCCCTGGCCCGTGGCGTCGAGTCGGACGTGATCATCAGCCGCGACGCCCTGTGGGCCATCGCCCACGCCGCCCCGCGCACGCTGGAGGAACTGGCCGCGCTGGACGCGCTGGGGCCGTGGCGGCTGGCGACGTATGGCCAGGAGATACTACGAGAATTAGGAATTAGGAATTAGGAATATGGAAATCACGTTTTATGGCGCGGCGCAGACGGTGACGGGATCGCAGCATCTGCTGGAGGTGAACGGCCGGCGCATCCTGCTCGATTGTGGCCTCTACCAGGGGCCACGCGACGAGAGCAAAGACCGCAACCGCCATCTGCCCTTCGACGCGGCGTCGGTGGACACGCTCGTCCTCTCCCATGCCCACATCGACCACAGCGGCAACATCCCCAACCTGGTCAAGAGCGGCTTCCGTGGCGACATCATCACCACCTCGGCCACGCGCGACCTGTGCAGCGTGATGCTGCGCGATAGCGCCAAGATTCAGGAATCGGACATCGCCTACCTGAACAAGCGACGCCTGCGCGAGAAGCTGCCGCCGCTGGAACCCATCTACACGATGGCGGACGCGCTGGCCAGCCTGAAGCAGTTCATCGGCATCAACTACGAGCGCCCCTATCAGATCGCGCCGGGCATCACCCTGACCCTCTACGACGCCGGCCACGTGCTCGGCTCGGCCCTGGTGGCGCTCGACGTGGAGGACGACGGTCGGGCCATGCGCGTCGTCTTCACCGGCGACCTAGGCCGCGCCCACCGGCCCATCCTCAACGACCCCGTCTTCCTCGACCGGGCCGACATCCTGATCATGGAGAGCACCTACGGCAACCGCGAGCACCCCAACGACGAGGACACCGATCACCTGATGGAGGATGTCATCCGCGACACGGTTAAGCAGGGCGGCAAGGTCGTCGTGCCCGCCTTCGCCATCGGCCGCACCCAGGAGCTTGTCTACCGCCTCAACAACCTCGTCGAGCGGCGCGACCTGCCGGCTAATCTGCACGTCTACGTCGATAGCCCGCTGGCCATCGACGCCACGGCCGTCTTCCGCGCCCACCCGGAGGCCTACGACAGCGAGATGGCCGACGTGCTACTGACCGACCGCGACCACGATCCGTTCGGCTTCGGGCTGATGCGCTATACGCGCTCGCCGGAGGAGTCGAAGGAGTTGAATTTCCTCAAGGAGCCGGCGGTCATCATCAGCGCCAGCGGCATGGCCGAGACAGGGCGCATCCTCCACCACTTGAAGAACAACATCGAGGATCCGCGCAGCGTCATCCTCATCACCGGCTTCCAGGCCCCGGAAACGCTCGGCCGCCGGCTGGTGGAGGGGCAGAAGCGCGTCAAGATTTTCGGCGAGAGCTACGACGTGCGCGCCCGCGTCGTCACGCTCAACGGGCTGAGCGGCCACGCCGACCGCTCCGAGCTACTGGCCTGGGCGGGCAGGCTGAAGCCGGCCCCCCGCGAAACCTTCCTCGTCCACGGCGAGCCGGACGCCGCCTTCGCCCTGGCCGACAGCCTGCGCGGGCAACTGGGCTTCGGCAGCGTCCACGTGCCGGAGATGGGTCAGCGATTCACTTTCTAGAAGGATGAAGGATGATTCTTTTCATCCTTCATCCCTCATCCCTCATCCTTACGAGATAACGCCCAGTTCGCGGCCGACCTTGCTGAACGTCTCCAGGGCGATCTCGATGTCGCTGTGGTTGTGGGCGGCCGAGTTCATCACGCGGATGCGCGCCTTGCCCTGGGCCACGGTCGGGTAACCGATGGCCATGGCAAAGACGCCTTCCTCGAATAGGCGGCGGCTGAACTGCTGCGCTAGCTGCGCCTCGCCCAGCATGACCGGCACGATGGGCGTCTGGCTGTGGCCGGTGTTGAAGCCCAGCGCCTTCATCTCGCGGCGGAACAGCTCGGCGTTCGACCACAGACGGTCGATCAACTCGGTCGATTCGGACAGGATGGCCACAGCCTCGATGCAGGCGGCGGCGTCGGGCGCGGTCATGGCGCTGCTGAACAGGAAGGGCCGGCCGCGCTGCCGCAGCCACTCGATGATGATGCCCTTGCCGGCCACCAGCCCACCGACGACGCCAAACGCCTTGCTCAGCGTGCCCACCTCGACATCGACGCGGCCGTGCAGGCCGAAGTGATCGACGATGCCGCGCCCACCCTGGCCGAGCACGCCCTCGCCGTGGGCGTCATCGACCATCAGCATGATGCCGTGCTCCTCGGCCACCTCGCAAATAGCATCCAGCGGGGCGATGTCGCCGTCCATGCTGAAGACACCGTCGCTGACGATCAGCCGCCGGCGGAAGTCGCCGCGGTTGTCGATCTGGCGGCGCAGGTCGGCCACGTCGTTGTGGGCATAGCGCACCGTCTCCGCCCGGCTCAGGCGGCAGGCATCGATGATGCTGGCGTGGTTGAGTTCGTCGGAGAAGATGAGGTCGCCGGGGCCAACGAGGGCGGGGATGGTGGCCAGGTTGGCCGTGAAGCCGCTCTGGAAGGTGATGCAGGCCTCGGCGTGCTTGAACTCGGCCAGGCGGCGCTCCAACTCGACGTGGAGCGACGTCGTCCCGGCGATGCTGCGCACTGCGCCGGGGCCAACGCCATAGCGGTCGATGGCCCCTTGGGCGGCGGCGCGCACGCGCGGGTGGTTGGCCAGGCCGAGGTAGTTGTTGGCGCAAAAGTTCAGCAAGCGCCGACCGTCGATGGTCACCCAGGCGTCCATCGGCGAGTCGAGGGTGCGGATGTGGTTATAGAGCCCTTTGGCCTTTAGGTCATCGATCTCCGCCTGTAGCCAGGCGGTCGTTCCGTCCTGCATCTTGCGTCTCCCTTGGATCGCGGCGCGATCCGCTAAAGTGTGGATTGACGAACGTCTTGCCCCTCAGTATACTCAGGCGCGTATGAGCAGAGATGGCCTACTAGAGGAGCCAGTGCTCATCCTGAACGTGACGTTTGAACCCATACACGTCTGTAGCACGAAGCGGGCTCTGGCTCTGGTACTATCCGGTAAAGCTGAGATCGTGGTGAATGGTCGGGGGACCATTCACAGTGCTGTCTCATCCTTCGCAATCCCCTCCGTCATCAAGCTAAGCAACCTGGTGCGCCGGCCGCGCGCGCGGGTCGCCCTGTCGAAGCGCGAGATCTTGCGGCGCGACGAGTACACCTGCCAGTACTGCGGCCGCAAGATGCGCACGCTGACGCTCGATCACGTTGTGCCGCGGCGCTCGGGCGGCCCGCACACGTGGACGAACCTCGTCGCCGCCTGCTCCACCTGCAACCGCCGCAAGGGCGGCAAGCTGCCGGACGAGGCGAACATGATCCTCCGGCGGCTGCCGTTTGAGCCTAACCCCACGGCCGCCTATCGCTTCGGCACACACCTGGAGCAACGCCAGGAGTGGGCGCAGTTCATCGAAGGTTGGTAAGCTGAGGCGCGGCCCTAGCGCCGCTCATTCTGCCGGGCCAGGGCGATGATGCGCTCCATGCCGCCGTCGATCACCACCACCAGTTCGTCGTACATCTCCTGATAACCCGCCTCCGGGCCGCCGTAAGGGTCGGGGATGTTGTAGCCGCGGCCGATCATCTCGGTCAGCAAGTAGACCTTGTGGGCCTGGGCGGGGAACTCGGCCCGCAGCGCCTCGGCGTGGCCGTCTTCCATCGTCAGGGCCAGGTCGGCGTCGCGCAGGTGGCGCTCTTCGACCATCGTCGCGCGGTGGTCGGTGATGTTGAAGCCGTGGCGACCCATCACATTGACGCTGTAGCGCGAGGCCGGCCGGGCGTCCATCGCCCACGTGCCGGCTGAGCCGACCGTCCAGCCGTCCAGCCCGCGCTGGCGCAGCCGGTCGCGCAGTAGCGCCGCGGCCACCGGCGACCGGCAGATGTTGGCCGTACAGATGACGAGAATGCGCGCCATGCTATCCGCCGGCCTAGCCCATTTCCGGCTGCAAGAGGCCAAAGGTGCCGTCGCGGCGGCGATAGACGACGTTCACGGCGTCGTCCTCGGCGTTGAAGAAGACGTAGAAGTCATGGCCCAGCAGCTCCATCTGGTCGATGGCCTCTTCGGGCGACATGGGGTGCAGAGCGAAGCGCTTGTTGCGGACGATGGCGTGGTCTTCCTCGTAGGCTTCCTCGGGGATGGGCAACGGTTCGCCCATGTCGATCTCTTCGACCTTGCCGCGCGTCTTGGTGCGGTTCTTGCCGCGGTAGCGCTCAATCTGGCGATAGAGCTTGTCGATGACGGCGTCGATGGCGGCGAACATGTCGCTGTTGCGCTCCTCGGCGCGCAGGATGGTGCCGCGTTCGTCGCGGATGGTGATCTCGGCCACGTGCCGCTGGACGGCGCTGCGCGTGTTCTCCATCGCCAGCACGACCTGGATGCTGGACAACTTGGGGAGGTAGCGATCGAGGCGCGCCGTTTTCTTTTCCACGTAGTCGCGCAGACGTGGGGTGATGTCCATATTGTTCGAGAGGATTTGCAGTTCCATATTGACCTCTACTCCTTTCACGTGAATGTGGTGCGTTATTAGCCGGCCCGCCGGCCGAAAGGTATCAAGCTGGGATAAGCGGATTATCCCATGACTAGGACACGCGCGCCAAACAATAAGCCGAGACAGTGGCCGCGCCGGCAGCCAGCAGCGCCCCGGCCGCGGCGGTCATCGTCGCCCCGGTGGTCAGCACGTCGTCGATGAGAACGATGGCGCGGCCGTGCGCCTCGGCCGGCGCG
>JAIBAS010000207.1 GCA_019695075.1 Promineifilum sp.
CGCTGCAAGAGCATCGCCTGGCGCGCTTCGCCCAGCAGGTGGCCGCCGTCGTTGCTGGCCGAGCCGTCCACCCCCAGCCCCACCGGCGCGCCGGCGGCGCGCAGGTCGAGCACGTGGGCGATGCCACTGGCCAGGCGCATGTTGCTGCTGGGGCAATGGGCCACGCCCGTGCCCGTGCGGCCGAACAGGCCGATCTCGCCTGCGCTCATGTGGACGCAGTGAGCATGCCAGACATCATCGCCCGTCCAGCCCAGTGATTCGACGTAGGGCACCGGCCGCGCGCCGAACGTCTCCAGGCAGAACGCCTCCTCCTCAATCGTCTCGGCCAGGTGGGTGTGCAGGCGCACGCCATAGGCGCGGGCCAGCGCCGCCGACTCGCGCATCAGATCCGGCGTGACGGAGAAGGGCGAACACGGCGCCAGCACGACACGGGTCATGGCGTGGCGCTGGGCGTCGTGGTAGGTCTCGATCAGCCGGCGGCTGTCGCGCAGGATGGTCGCCTCGTCCTCGGTGACGCGGTCGGGCGGCAGCCCGCCCTGGCTCTCGCCCAGCGACATGGAGCCGCGGGCGGCGTGGAAGCGCAGGCCGATGTCGGCCGCGGCGCGGATCTGGCTGTCCAGCGTGCAGTCGTTGGGGTAGATGTAGAGGTGGTCGCTGCTGGTGGTGCAGCCGGACAGGGCCAGCTCGGCCAGCCCGGTGACGGTGCTGACGTAGACGGCCTCGTCGGTCAGATTGGCCCAGATGGGGTAGAGGGTCTTCAGCCAGGTGAACAGGTCGGCGTCCTGGGCGATGACGCGCGTCAGGCTCTGGTAGAGGTGGTGATGGGTGTTGACCAGGCCGGGCAGGACGACGTGATCGCGCAGGTCGAGGACGACGTCGGCCGTCGTTGGCAGATCGGCCGTTGGCCCGACCATCGCAATCACGTTGTCGCGCACGAACAGGCCGCCGCCGGCGATCTCGCGCCGCGCGTCGTCCATCGTGACCAGAACGAGGGCATTCTTGACCAGTAGCGTGCTCATCAGGAGGCTCCTTGTCATATTGACGCGCAGAGCGGGCTGCGCGAAGAGTTGCATCGCGGCTTTTGGCAAGCAGTGGCCGCCTGAGCTATAATATCACAATGCCCTGCCGGGGATGTGGCGGAATTGGCAGACGCGCATGACTTAGAATCATGTGCCGCGAGGCGTGTGGGTTCGAGTCCCTCCATCCCCATTTTCAACCCAAAGCGTTGCGCGGCAGCAACGCTTTTCCTTTCAAGAGGTAAGTCCTGTGACCCTGACGATCCAGACCGCTGAAGACGACAAGCGGCAATTGACCCTGACCATCGAAGTTGACGAAGCGCGCGTGCAGAAGGCCATGCAACAAAAGGCCCGCGAACTGAGTCGCGAGATCAATTTGCCCGGCTTTCGACCCGGCAAGGCCCCCTATGACGTCGTTGTTCGCCGCATCGGCGCGGACACGCTGCGCGGCGAAGCCGTCGAAGACCTTGTCCAGCCCGTCTTTGAAGAGGCGCTCAGCCAGGCCGACATCGATCCCTACGCCCAGGCATCGCTGGATGACATCCAGATCAAGCCCCTGACCCTCACTTTCACTGTGCCCCTGTCGCCGACGGTGACGCTGGGGGACTACCGCGAGCGGCGGCAGGAGTTGGAGGCCGTCAGCGTCAGCGATGAGGCCGTCCAGGAGGCGCTGGAGCACGTCCAGTCGCACCATCAGGTGATCGAGACGGTCGAGCGCCCCGCGGCCGAGGGCGACGTCGTCGCCATCAGCGGACGCGGCCATCTGGCCGCCCGGCCACCGGCGGCTGAGGCCGACGCGGGTGAAGCGGCCGAAGCAGAAACGACTGAGGACATGGCGACCGAGACCGAAGCTGCCGGCGACGAAGTCCTGTTCGATGAGGAACGCCTGGACATCCTACTGGACCCCAAGACGCTCTTCCCCGACACACCATTTGTGGAGAACCTCGTTGGTCTGTCCGTCGGCGATCAGAAGCAGTTCAGCATCACCTTCCCCGACCCGTATGAGCCGGAGCCGGATCATGCCGGCCGCGAGGCGCGCTTCGACGTGACCATCCTGGAAGTCAAGAAGCGCGAATTGCCGCCTATCGACGACGAACTGGCCAAGCTCGACGGCCGGCACGAGACGCTGGACGAACTGCGCCAAGCGCTGCGCGTCGAGCTGACCCGCGAGGCCGAGGACACCGAAAAGGAGCGCCTCATCGAGGAGATGACCGACTATTTGCTGGAGGACGCCCAGCTCGTCTATCCGCCCGCGGCCATCGAGTCTCAGTTGGACGACATGGTTGAGGACTTCAAGAATCGCCTGGCCCGCAGCGGCTGGGAGTTCCAGGACTACCTGAACCTGCAAGGTATGACCGAAGAGTCACTGCGCGAGGACTTCCGCGAGAACGCCGAGAACCAGCTGCGCCACCAGCTGGCCCTGCGCCAGTTCATTCTCGATGAGCACGTTCGCATCGACGCCGCCGACCTTGAGCCGATGATCGAAGAGCGCGTGGCCCGCTTCGACAATGAGGGGCTGCGCGAGAGCCTGCGCAACTACTACCGTAGCGGCCAGGGGCTTGACGCCATCAGCGGCGCGGTGCTCAGCAACAAGGTCTATGAGCGCATCCGCGCCATCCTGAGCGGCGAAGCGCCCGACCTGGCCACGCTGGCGGCCGAGGCGGCCGAGGACGAAGAGGAGTAGCGCCGGCGGCGGCTCTGGCCGTGCTCGCGCCGACAATGGAAATCTAACACCCGCCGCCTATACTCTGCGTTGATCGCGGCGTCGATTTACTGTTCAATCGCCGGCGGCCGCCGCCGGCGTCAAGGCTTGAGGAGAAGCAGCCATGTTCGACATTCCAACGTCCCTCGTCCCGATGGTCGTCGAAACGACCGGCCGGGGCGAACGGGCCTATGACATCTTCTCGCTCCTGCTGAAGGAGCGGATCATCATCCTCGGCACGCCCATCAACGACCAGATCGCTAACCTGATCGTCGCCCAATTGCTGTGGTTGGCCAGCGAGGATGACTCCAAACCCATCCGCATGTACATCAACTCCCCCGGCGGGCAGGTCTACGCCGGCATGGCCATCTACGACACCATGCAGCAGGTTGCCTGTCCCGTGTCCACGGTCGCCGTCGGCTTCACGGCCAGCTTCGGCACGATCCTGCTGACGGCCGGCACCAAGGGCATGCGCTATGCCCTGCCCAACGCCACCATCCACCTGCACCAGCCGCTGGGCGGCGCGCGCGGCCAGGCGTCCGACATCGCCATCCAGGCCCAGGAAATCCTGCGCCTGCGCACCGATCTGAACAAGATCCTCAGCTACCATACCGGCCAGACCATCGAGCGCATCCAGAAGGATACCGACCGTGACCTGTACATGACCGCTGTCCAGGCGCGTGACTATGGGCTGGTGGATGAGGTGCTGCACAGCGCCATTCCTGAGAATGGGAACGGGTAGAGAAGATAGTGACCAGTGTGTCAGTGGCCAGTGGCCAGTGACAGAAAGCAGGACAGCCGGCGCGCCGGCTGTCCTTTTTTGTGCCCCGGCGCGGTTGGATTTGCCCAGCCGTCCCTCTGGCCCTATAATCCATCTGTCCAGGTAGGCTTGTGACTGGCCTGGGCTGTAATGAGGCACATGATCAAACGCTTCACACGGGCGCGGTTTGGGCACATCTTCCTGATTCTCTTGGGTATCATGGTCGGCTTGGCGTATCTCGGCGCGCCGACGCCGCCCCCGACCGTGGGCGCTATTCCCGACCAGTTGCCTCAGGTCGGTTTCGCCCAGGCAACCTATACCTTTGCGGAGAACGCTGGCACGGTGGCCATCTCGGTGACGATCAACCAGGCCCCGGCCGCGGGCGCGGAGAACAACGTCGTCGTGGCCTACTCCACCCTGCCCGGTACGGCCCAGCCCAACATCGATTTCACACCCGCCACCGGCACGCTGACCTTCACCAGCGCCTCGCAGACGACCCAGACGTTCAACGTCACCCTGCTGAACAATGCCGTCTCCACGGGCGAACGGCGGCTGAACCTGGTCTTGCGGCTGAATACCACCGGCACGGCCACGCTGGCGCGCGACAGCGCCGAGTTGATCATCACCGAGGACGACCCCACGCCGACGCCCACCATCCGGCCGACGGCGGCCACGGGCACGCCCATCTTCGTTGACTTGACCGAGCCGAACGACGCCTTTGAAGAGGCCTACGAGGTTCAGCCCGACGCCACCACCACCCTCTGCCAGCTAACGCTCTGGCCCCCCGGCGATCTCGACTTCTATACCTTTGCCGTCAAGGCCGGCACCTACTACCAGCTAACCACCAGCCAGCTCTCGCCCGGCATCGACACCGTGCTAACCGTCTACAACCAGCGCGGCCAGGCCGTGGCCGAGAACGATGATTTCGGCGCGGCCGGCGATCTGGCCTCGCAGTTGGTCGTGCAGGCCGATACGACGGGCATGTTCTTCGCCCGCGTCGTCAACAAAAGCCCGGCCGATGCCGCCAACCGCACCTACTGCTTCGCCATCGACGCCATGGAGCAGCCGACGCCCACGGCCACGGCGACGCTCTTCCCGACGCGCACCGGCTCCGACATCTGCGAGCCAAACGGCCGGCTAGACATCGCCTGTCTCTTCGGCGACAACCAGTCGCAGCAATTCAACTTCGTGCCGCCTTTCAACCAAGGCCCCGACCAGGACTTCTATCGCATCTGGGTCAAGCCGGGCGTCACCATCACCTGCGAGACGAACCAGCTTTCGGCCGTCACCGACACCAACATGATCATGCTCGGCCCCAACGGCGAGGACTTTAACCCGCAGCTGGGCAACGACGACAAAGCGCCCGGCGACCGCGGCAGCCGGCTGACCTTCACCTCGTTCTACACCGGCTGGCTGCACGTCCTCGTCGGGCCGGTCAACCCCGTGCCGGTCGAGCAGGCGGCGCAGTTCACCTACACTCTGGCCTGCACCTCAAGCGTGCCGCCGACGGCTACGCCGACGACCGCCTTCGTGCCGCCGACGACGGGTGGTGGGGGCGGGGGCGTCATCATTGCCCCGACCATCACGCCACTGCCGACGCCGACGCCCTTTGATCTATCGCAATTGTTGACGCCGTCGCCGGTCGTCATCCCCGAAGTGACTATCCAGCCCTTGCCGACGGCCACACCGGCCACCGGCGCGCAGGGCGCGACCACGGTCAACGTGACCGTCTTCTACGACAGCAACTTCAACTTCACGCCGGAGATCAACGAAGGCATCGAGAACGTGGCCGTGGCCCTCTATGACAACACCAACGGCCGCCTGCTGGCCTTCGGCTACACCAACCAGGCCGGTACAGTGCGCTTCGAGGCCATTCCCAGCAGTGGGGCTGTGCGCGTCGAGGTACCCTTGCTGAGGTACACCCAGATCGTGGGCACGGGCGAGTCCAACATCAGCCTGCGCGTCGCGCCGCTGCCGCTGCCCATCGGCATTCCCTAAGGAGCGGAACCCGGAGCGCATTTCCGGCGTCCTAGCTGTAAGCACACCATGTCGGCCGACCCGCAACCCCCCACCAGCAGCCCCCTCCAACGCCTGACGGCCAATCCGGCCCTGCTCTTGTTGGCTATTGTCGCCGTCGTGGCCCTGCTGGGCGCATGCATCCTCGGCTACCTGCTGCTGCGGCCGAGCATCGGCGGCGGCCAGGAAGAAGACGGCGTGACCGCCGGCGAGCCGACGCCCTTCCCGGAAGCCACCGCGGCCCCGGCGCAGGACCAGTCGGTCATCGTCGGCATCAGCGACACCGGCACGTTCACCGTCACCCTCGACATGCCCGCCACGTTGGGCATCGTTGACCAGCAGCGCCCCGTCCAGCCGGAGAGCATCGGCGTCGATGGCCTGTGGAACCCGGAGATCGATGACGCCAACGCCGCCTGGGTGGTCGGCACAGTGGTCAACTACGTCTTCGGCCTGCCCGACACAGAGGCTAACCGCACGTTGCTGGAATCGCTGGCCCCCGGCAATGAGATGACGATTACGACGCGCGGCGGCACAGTCCACACCTTTGCCTTCGACAGCCGCAGCCGCGTGCCCAGCACCGATCGCAGCGTCTTCAGCCAGCTATCGCCGGGTATTTCGCTGATCCTCCTGGGCGGCGACGAGGCCGACCGGCTGGTGGTGCGCGGGCGCTACGAGGTGGCCGCGGCCGACCAGGGCGCGGGCGGCAACGTCATCCAACTGGGCGAATCGGCCCAACTGGGCGACGCCCAGATCACCGTGCAGGCTAACTCCTTCCTGACCAACCGGCCCGAAGCGCCGACCGGTTTCGGCTTCTTCCTGATCGACTTCGTGCTGCAAAACGTCGGCCTGACGGCCATCGACACGAGCGCCTATCGCTTCACGCTGTCGGATGAACTGGGCAACCAGTACGCCCTGAACCCCATCGCCAGCCGGCTGGGCAACTTCCCGCCGCTGGCCGGCTTCGTCAACGCCGGGCAATCGGTCAGCGCCACGGCCGGCTACCAGATTCCGGCCGGCCTGGTCAGCCCCACCCTGACCTGGACCGTGACCGCGCCGGACGGCGCGCAAATCCAATCCGTGCTGCCCTTCACGGCCGGCGGCGATGCCGGCCAGAGCGTCGTCATCTCGCTGCAAGAGGCCACCATTACGCCCGACCTGAATAACCTGATCATCGTCGGGCAGGTGACCAACGTCGGCGCGCAGCCGCTGGTCATCACCTCCGAAGACCTCTCGCTACGCACGCCGACCGGCTCGGACTACCTGCTATTGGCCACCAACCCGCCTTTCCCGTGGACGGTTCCCCCCAACCAGACGCTCCAGTTTGCCGTCACCTACCAGCGGCCGATCGGCTCCACTTCGGCCGTCTTTACTGTGCTCAACCAGCCATTTGAGTTGAGCGGCCTCCAGTAGACGGCGCGCCCCTACTTCTTGCCGTTGAGAATGAACTCCATCGATGATGCCGCGCGCTTGCCGCGGCTGGTGTAGAACAGCGCCATGCCGCTGACCAGGACGAGCAGACCGAAGACCAGTCCACCCAATTGCAGCGGGCCGATGAACGGCCGGTCGAACTCCGGTTGGACGTGCGTGCCGATGCGGATCAGGTCGGCGAAGCCGGCCACGTAGCAGAACACCAACCCCGTCAGCGACAGGCGCAGCCCGATGTCGGCTTGCAGCGAGCGCGGTGTGTCCGGCGGGCGCGAGGCGTTCATCCACAGATAGATGGCGATGGTCAGGGTGGTGACGCCGACGAGAAAGGCCAACGTCTGCAAAACGCCGAAGCCGGGTGTCAGGTCGAGACCGAACAACTCGACGGCCGCGGCGGTGACGATGAGCGCCACCCCCAACAAGGACAGAACGGCGATGACCGCGCGGCGAACGCGGGCCGCTTTACTACTCATAGGCCAGCACACTCCTGTCGCCCACTTCTGTGGGCCACAGGAGTGTGACCATAGGAGTGGGAACTGAAACGAAAGACGCTGCGCCGGTGAAGGACGCAGCGTCTCGACGGCCAGGTCGGGGCAGCGGGACTCGAACCCACGACCTCTTCAACCCCATTGAAGCGCGCTACCAAGCTGCGCCATGCCCCGACTGCAATGCAAAGGACATTATACCAGATGGCGGGGCCGCGGGCAAACCGTGACGGGCCGGGCTATTCCTGTTCTGGCCGCCTAACGGGTGAGGGTCGCTTGCGCCCAGATGGCCAGCAGGCTCAGCAGGCCGAGGATGAAGTTATAGCCACCGTGGACGAGGATGGCGACGGTGGTGTTGCTGCGCTTGCGGATGATGCCCAGGACGATACTGAGCAGAAAGATGGTCAGCGTGGCCGGGCTGAGGCCATACTGCACGTGGGAGACGGCGAAGATGAGCGAGGTGGGCACGATGCCGAAGATGGGCTGAAGCGCGCCGCGAAAGAACATCTCTTCGCCCAGCCCGGCGGCCGCGGCCAGCAGAAACCACTCCCCGACCGTATCGAAGTTGCCCAGCAGGGCGTCAGTGATGCCGCTGATCTGCCCGGCCTGCTCCGGCGACAGCAGCGCCCAGGTGACGCCAATGCAACCTTGCAGGAAGACGAAGAAGACCATCCAGCGCACGCCCGTCCAGAGTTGGCCGGCCGTGGGGCGCTGGAGGCCCAGCCGTTCCGTCAGGGCGGCTGTGTCGCGCCGGGTCAGCAGGCCGACGCCCAGACAGGCGGCCAGCACAAAGACAAGCCCCTGCGCCAGCACGTCGAGCAGCGTCGCCTCTATGCCGGCCGCAGCCAGCGTCTCCAGCCCCGCCCCCGAAGAAACGATGGCATTGGCTGCCAGCGCGCCCACCAGGGCCAGCGCCAGCGTATGGACGGATGAGTCGGGGTCGAGAGCCGGCAGGGAGCGATGGAGCCACTGGCGCGCCGGCCGGAGGCTGACCACCATGCCCCACACGCCCATGCCCACCAACGCCACGCTGCCCAGGCCGCGGACTAACATCTGCCCGTCGGCGTTGGGCAAGGTCGCCTCCAGCGCCGGCGCGAAGCGCAGCCCCACCCCCCCGACGACCAGTATTGCTCCGGTCAGGAACAGGAATAGATTGAACGCCGTCCGCGCCCCCGCGCCGCCCCGCGCCGTCACCCAATTGGCCAGCAGGATGAGCAACAGCAGCGGCAGGCTGACGAGGAGGATGAGCATGGCGGCGACGAGGGAGGCGAAACGGCCGACCGCCCCGGAGCAGCCGGCCGTCGTTCGCTAGGGCTGCACTACTACCGTGTCGTAGAAGACGCCGATATTAGGCAGATTTTGGAAGCCTTCGCCCCGGTAGGGGAAGTACGTCTCTGCCGTCTGGGCGATGTCCAGGCCTTGCGGCAACTCGCCGATGGCCAGACCGATGCGGTTGCCCGCAATCAGGCCGCTGACGGGGACGGAAAACACGCCATTCTCATCGCTGCGGCCCTGACCTAGCGGCGCGCCGCCATAGGTCACGTCGAGCACGGCCAGCACCAGGTTGGGCGGCGCCTGACCGGTGATGGTCGTTGTGGCCGCGGTGACGGGCTGATCGATGCGGAAGCGTGGCTCCAGGAAGGTCTCCTCGGCCGCGGGCGCGGGGTAACTCTCGGCCGGCACAGCCGCCTCGCCCTCGGACGGGTAGGCGCTCAGGCTCTCCGCGCTCGTCGCGGGGGCCGGGTAGGTGTCCGTTGTGGCCGCAGAGCCGGTGGTGTCGGGGGCGGTGGGAACGGTGCTGGTGGCCAGTGCGCCGCCGGCGATGGCCTCAGTCGGGGCTGCTGTGGTCGCGGTGGCGTTGCCGGCCGCGCCGCAGCCGGCGACCAGCAGGGTCAGGGCTAACAGGCAGCCCAGAAGGAACAGCGGTGCTTGTCTGAGTTGTGAACGCATAGCTTCGATTCTAGCCTAAAGGGGATAAGAAAAGAAGCCACCGCGGTGGGTGGCTTCTCTTCCTCTCAGGCGACCGAACACGGCCGCCCGTGTTCAACCGGATGTTGGTCGGTTCTTACTGGTTGAAGCCCTCGTACAGCTTGGCGTCCTGCGTGGAGGCGGGACGGGCGCCGGCCTTGGTGCCCGGCTCTTCGTTGACGATGGCCACAATAGGCTGGTTCGACTCGACGACGACGCCACCGGCTGTCTGCAACAGCGATGCCGGGTTGCCGGAGACGGCGGTGCTGCCGGAGGCATTGTAGAAGGTCGCGCTCGCGCCGGCGGCGATGTTATTCTGCGTGAACTTCACCGACCCACCGCTGGGCGGATAGTAGGTCACGCTGATGTTGGCGGCGGCCGTGCCTACGTTCTGCACCTGGATGCCGGACGTATCGCCGAAGTAGAACTCCTTGTAGAGCGGCAGGGCGATCTTCGTCGTGGCAGCCGTGGACGGGAAGCAGGTGTAGGCCGCGACGCGGTTCGGGTTCAGGGTGAAGGTCTCATCGTTGACGATGACGGCGATGTTGCCACCACCGACGCCCTCAACCGTGGCCGAACCGACGGAGGCGCTGGGCAGGCCGTCGGCCGGGGTGAAGAAAGTCGTCGAAGCGCCGGCGGGCACCGAGGCGCTGGTGATGACCTTGGTCTGCACCGCGCCGGTGTTGTTGACGCGATAGGAGTAGGTCACCCGAATGGCCTGGGCCGTGGCGGACACGTTCTGCGCCTGGATGCCGGTGTTCAGCCGCGCGTAGTTATTGCGGATGAGCGGGCAGTAGGCCTTGGGGGCGAAGTCGGACGGCGCAAAGGCGGTGTAGGCATGCAGGTTGCTGCCCAGGGCGACGGAGGTCTGGTACTCCAGCGCCGCGCCGGCCAGCGGGCCGCTGCCGGTGACGGTGGCGCTACCGACCGCATTGTTGCTCATCGCCGGGCTGGTGTCGGCCGGGCCGACGAGCACCATCGCATTGGCCGGAACGTTGGTGAACGTCTTGGTGAAGTTCGAGCCGCCGACCTTGACGGTGACGTTGATGGTGTTCGGGCTGCTGCTGGCGTTCTGGATATAGAGCGTCGTCGAGCGGCCGAAGTAGTTGCTCTTCATCAGCGGGAAGGCGATCGTGTTGGCCACATCGGCGCCATCGGTGCCGCGGTACATGCCGGCGGCGCGACCGCTGGGCATGTTGACGACGTTGACGATAGCCGCGATGGGCTGATCGGCGCTGACGACAGCCGAGCCGACGAAGCCGGCCGACACGGAGCAGTCGGTGTTGGTCAGGAAGTTGACCGATTGGCCGGGCGTGGCCGTCTTGGCGGTGCCGCAGGCGAAGTCATTGCCCTGAGCATCGTAGGCGGTGAACAGGACCGACGCATTGGCCGTACCGACGTTCTGAATCTGCTGGCCAGACCACCAGCCGGAACCCGGCAGGTTGCCGGACTGGGCCGACACGACGCCGACCGCAACCAGCAACAGGGCCAAAACAAGAACGAAGGTCTTCTTAAACATAGTTGTCTCCTTTGGAACCTATTGGAACCTAAAACATCCAGTCTTGCGAACACTAGCATTTTAGGCGATCCGCCCGCCAAAACAATCGTCCGTTTGGAGTATTTGGGGGAGTAATCTTCCGATTAGCGCCGGCGAAGGACTTCGCGCCAGTAAACGCGGTCGTCTTTGGGCACAAGATCGAGCAGCAAGGCCGCGGCGGCGTAGACCAGGACGCCGGCGGCGATGGGGATGGCCAGCGGTTGGTCGCGCAGCGGCCACACCGCCGCGGCCATGGCCGCCGTGGCCAGCAGCGGCCGGATGGGCGAGGCCAGCAGGCTGACCCGCGTCAGGCGCGTCTGCGCATAGACGTAGAAGACCAGGAACAGCGCCAGGCTTGACAGCAGCCGGGCCACGGCCGCGCCCAGGATGCCCGCTCGCGGGATGAGCACGAGGTTCAAGGCCAGGTTCAGCCCTGTGGTGATGCTCAGCAGGATGGCCGCGTCGCGCTGACGGTTGTAGATCAGCGCCAGCCGCGAGTGAGGCACGTTGAGGAACAGGAAGACGATAGCCCAGATGGACACGGCCAGCACCGGCGCCGCCGCGGCGAAGCTCGGCCCATAGACCAGCGCGATGATCGGCCCGGCCAGCAGCGTCACGCCCGTGGCCACCGGCAAGATGGCGGCTAGCAGGTAGCGGCTGATCTTGTCGTTGAGCACGGCCAGCTTGTCCGGGGCCTGGTAGTAGTAGCGGCTCATCACCGGGTAGAGCGCCGTGCGCACGGCCACGGGCATCAGGTTGAAGCCCAGCAGGATGGTCTGCGCCGCGGCATAGAGGCCGACGTCGTTCTCGCTCAGCATCAGCGAGATGAGCAGGATGTCGGCCTGATAGTCGAGCAAGGAGAAAAGCTGGATGATGAAAAAGCTGGGCATGTAGCCCAGGTGGTGGCGCAGGAAGGCCGGGTCGAGCCGCGCCGGCAGTTGCGGCCCCGCCCGCCGGAAGAGGCGCGCCAGCCCGACGGCAAAGACGACCACGCCCAGCACCGATGCCAGCGGCACCACCCAGGCGATCTGTACCACGTCCGCGCCGGCCCGCAACAACCAGAAGCCCGCGGCCAGCTTGACCACCGTGCTGACCGTCGCCGCCACGAGCGGCGTCAGCAGGCGCTCATGGGCCTCGAAGAGCGACTGTGACATGCTGAAGACTGCTTCGGGCACGGCCGCCAGACCCAGAATGAGGATGACCTGCGTCGTGGCCGCGGAGTAGGGCGACAGCCGCCACAGCCCCAGCACCAGCAGCCCGTAGACGACCGCCGACAGAGCCACGCGCAGGCTGACGTAGTTGACCAGATAGCGGCCGCTCTCCTCGCGCCGCGCCGGCACTTCGCGCACCATGATCTCGTGCAGCCCCAGCGCCGACAGGCCGAAGACGAAGGTGAAGTAGGTCGTGGCCAGGCTGAAGCTGCCCGACGCCGCCGGGCCAAGCTGGCGGCCGATGAGGATGAACAGCAGGGCGTTGCCCGCCTTGACGAGAACGCTGCTCGCGAACGCCAGGAAGGTGTTGCTAAGCAGGCGTTGGAGCGTGTTCATCGGCGGGGGGCTTCTCGGCGATGCAGGCCCAGCCCAACGTGTGGTCCTTCACCCGGTCGAGCCGGTCGAGGTAGAACAGCAGCAGCGGCAGCAGCAGGAAGAAGACCAGGTAGATGGGCAGGATGAGCGGCAGCTTCAGCAGGTAGGCCAGGTCGTTGTCGCCGCGCGGAAAGAGCCGGTCGTGCATCATCTGGAAGTTGAACGACAGGAACCAGAAGTAGCCGCCCCACGGGCGCATCTCCACGACGCGCATGCCGGCCTTCTCGATCAGATGGGTAAAGCCATAGGAGGTGTAGCGGAAGAAGTCGTGGGGTTTCTGGTGCTGATGCCAGGCCATCGGCGCGGACAGATAGAAGCGTCCGCCGGGGCGCAGGACGCGGCCGATCTCGCCGATGACCAGCGCCGGCTCGTTGACGTGCTCCAGCACCTGGAAGCAGACCGCGGCGTCGAAGCTGTCGTCGGCAAAGGGCAGGCGGGAGAGATCGGCCTGCGTGTCCAGCCCGGTGTAGTCCCACGTCTGGTCGCCCACGGCCAGATCGACGCCGACGTAGCGCAGGTGCTCGAAGTAGTGGCGATATTGCCCCTCGCCGGAGCCGGCGTCGAGCACGCGCGCGCCGGGCGGCAGCTCCGCCTGGGCCTGGGCCAGCAGGCGGTTGGTCTCCCATAGGTGAACGTCCAGCTTTTCGCTGACCCACTTGGGCAGCAGGGCCAGTTGCCCCTCTCGTCCCAATCGCATATGTCACACTCCCAAACCGTCATTGTAGCGGCCCCGCGCCCCACCCGCCAACCGGCGTAGGGCGATTTGGTAAATCGCCCGCGATTTGGTAATTCGCCCCCCCCCCGCGGTTTGCCAAATCGCGCTACAACGGCGGGCGTGGTAACATTGGCCGCGTGACTGCCATGCAAACTAACTCCAACACTTCCACGAACACCCAACCCTGGTCGCCGTCGCTGAAGGCCCGGCTCTACGGGCTGGCCCGCCCGGCCGAGGAATGGCTGCTGCGGGCGGTCTATTCCTCGCGCTTCTACCACTGGTCGAAGGCCCGCGCCGCCGCGCCAACCCTGGCGACGCGCTTTGACCTTTACCAGCACGTCATCGACGCCCACGGCCTGGGCGGAGCCATCGACTACCTGGAGTTTGGCGTCTATCACGGCGAGTCGCTGCGCTGGTGGGCGGCGCACAACAGCGACCCTGCCTCACGCTTCTATGGCTTCGACGTCTTCACCGGCCTGCCCGATGCCTGGGTGGGGCTGCCCGCGGGCACATTCACCACCCACGGCCAGGTGCCGACCTTCGACGACCCGCGCGTGGGGTTGGAGATCGGCCTGTTCCAGGACACACTCGGCCCCTTCGTCGGCCGCCACGCGCTCGACCGGCGCACGGTCATCCACCTCGACGCTGACATCTACACCTCAACGCTCTACGTCCTGACGACGCTGGCCCCCAAGCTGCGCCCCGGCGATGTGATCCTGTTCGACGAGTTGGGGTCGGCCTATGGCGTCAGCCACGAGTTTCGCGCGCTGGAGGACTTCACCTCGTCCTACCGCTGCCAGTACCGGTTGCTGGCGGGCACGCGGCGCTATTTGCAGGCCGCCATCGAGGTGCTCTAGCGGGGCGCTAGGGCGCGGTCGCGTCGCGCACCAGCAGGATGTAGCGCCGCCCGCCCAACGCCGGATTGTCGTAGAGCACGCGGAAGCCCAGCCCGGCATAGTGGGCCAGTTCCTCCGGCGAGCCGCCCAGCAGGGCCAGGAAGATCGTTCCGTCGTTGGCCGCGGCTGTGGCCGCCAATTCGTCCGGCGTCGTTGGCTGCACGCGGATGCCCGGCGGCGCGGCCGTGGGCCGGTCGAGGTAGTACTGCAACGACTGGCGCTCATAGTCAGGGATGATGTAGGCCGCCGCGCCCGGTTGATAGTTGACCAGTAGCGCCGCGGCGGCCTCGCGGCCGGTGGCAATGGGCGTCGTGTAGAAGCGTTGCAGCGTCGGCCGCGCCGCGGCGATGGCGCCGACGCCGAGCGCCCCCACCAGCGCC
>JAIBAS010000009.1 GCA_019695075.1 Promineifilum sp.
TACGACGATGCAGCCGCGAAGGCCGACGCCGATGCAGCCGCGAAGGCCGACGCCGATGCAGCCGCGAAGGCCGACGACGCCGCAGCGCAAGACGCCGCCGCCCTATGACATTCGCCTGCTGGGCTTGCGGCGCGACCGGGCCGCCCTCTACGCGCGCATCGACGGCCGCGTGGCGGCGATGATGGCCGCCGGACTGCTGGACGAGGTGCGCCGCCTGCGTGACGCCGGCTATGCCGACGAGCCGCCGCTATCCGGGCTGGGCTACCGGCAACTGTTGGCCCACCTGCGCGGCGAGTTGTCGCTGGACGAGGCCGTGGCCCGCACCCAGTTCGAGACCCACCGCTTCGCCCGCCAGCAAGCGACCTGGTTCCGCGCCGATGACCCGCGCATCGCCTGGTTCGACGCCGACGACGGCGCAGCGATTGCGGCTGCGGTGGCGGCCTGGCTCTTTGCCGACGCCGACCGCTGACCGCCGACGACGGACGACGGACGACAGACCATAGACCCACTGACCCACTGATTACTGCCCCACTGACCCACTGACCCACTGATCACTGACCCACTGATTACTGCCCTACTACTCACCCCCATGCCCTCCCTCTTCACCCTCCCCCTCTACCGCCTGACCTTCATCATCGTTCTGGCCCTCTGGGCGACGCCTGACGTGATCGATTCGATCCGCCGCCGCCCACGGGGCAACAACGTCGTTTTTCGCGAGCACGGCTCGCACTGGCTCTTTCGCATTGGGCTGACGCTGGCCATTGCCACCGCCATCTGGCTGGCGCTCGCCCGGCCCGAAGGTACGCTGCCCTACCACCGGCCCACCCTGTTCATCGCCGGCGTTGTCGTTGCCCTCGCCGGGTTGGTGCTGCGGCGGGCGGCCGTCCACGCCCTCGGCCGCTTCTTCACCGTCGACGTGGCCACCTACACCGACCAGCGCGTGGTGGACGCTCCGCCCTACCGCCGCATCCGCCACCCGTCCTATAGCGGCAGCATGCTCTCCCTAGTGGGCACGGGGTTGATGTTGGGTCACTGGCTGGGGCTGCTGCTCATCGCTCTGGCGAGCATCGTGACGTTCGGCTACCGCGTGCGCCTGGAGGAGCGCGCCTTGCTGGCGGCGCTGGGCGAACCGTATGCCGCCTACATGCGCCGCACCAAGCGCTTTGTCCCTTTCCTCTTCTGACGGGCGGGCTATAATGCCCTTCGTCTGAACTGTGACAGCCAACAGGAGAACTCATCATGACCGACAACACCCCGCTCACCCCGCCTGACCCGGAAACGATTGCCGCGGCGATGACCGCCGCGCAAGTGGCCCACGACCTCACTCGCGGCCACGATGCGCTCTACATGGCCGGCCGGCGGGCGTCGCTGGCCGACCTTGTCTCGGCCGCCGGCGTCAACGATCTCATGCAGGGCGCGGACATGCTGGCTGCGTCGGAGGACATCAGCACGATGAGCGCCGTCGTCCACTCGCTTAACGAGGAGGATTTGCAGGGCGTCATCGAGATCGGCGCGATCTCCGGCGAGCTGGCTGTGCTGAGCGACGTGCTGGCGGCGATGGAACTGGGGACGATGGCCGGCTTCCTGCAGGGACGCAGCCAGCGCTTGCGGCAACTGGCTGTCGAGAACATCCTGCGCTACAGCGCCATGCGCGCCCTAAGCGAGTCGATGGGCGAAACGAGCGCCACGGTCGGGGCGTTGGGCGAGGAGGAAGTGGCCGAGGGCGAGGCGCGGCTGGATTTGGCCGAGGCCGCCGCGGCCAACAGCCAGGCGATGGCCGCCGCCGGCCAGGGGATGATCGAGGATGGTTTGGCTCTGCTGGCGGCCGGCGGCGACGAGGAGTTGCTGGACGCGGGCGAGGACGAGGCCGAGTAGACCGCCGGGGCGAGCGCCGCGCCGCGCCCTAATCCGTTCCTCGGAAAGTGGACTGTAGTCCGCCTAATCGACGTTTTCCCCTTGACAGGGTGTGGCCGTCTGCTATACTCCCGGCCATTGTTTTGTTCACGTTTGTGATAGAAACCAGACAGGTTGAACGGCGCTATGTGGCAACATTGCAGGTGTCTTAAGCGGGGGTAGCCCCACCACCGCGAGCCTGAGGTCAGGCCGGGCGAGACTCTCGCCCACGACGGTGGCGGCGACCCTCGCGCGTAACGACTCGTTACACGCGCTCCACAGGGAGACTGCGACCGTTTTTTCGTGCCTGTTCGTGGGAACAGGCCGCTGACCTGAGCGAGGCTTGAGACACCTGAACAAATGATTGCCACAAGAAACAACCTGAACTCCATCCACCGGCCCCAGACTGCCCCCGCGGCGGCCGTCCGCCTCGAAGAGCTGATCGGCAACACGCCCCTGCTGCGCCTCGACCGCGCCGCCGCGGCTCATGGCGTGGCCCCCGGCGTCAGCCTGCTGGCCAAGGCGGAGTGGACGAACCCCGGCGGCTCTGTCAAGGACCGCGCCGCGCTGAACATCATCCGCGCCGCCGAGCGCGCCGGCGGCCTGCGCCCCGGCATGACCCTGCTCGACGCCACTTCCGGCAACACCGGCATCGCCTACGCCATGCTGGGCGCGGCCCGCGGCTATCGCGTGAAGTTGGCCGTGCCGGAGAACGTCAGCCCGGAGCGCGTGGCCATTCTGCGCGCCTACGGGGCCGAACTGATCCTGACCGACCCGCTGGAAGGCTCCGACGGGGCCATCCGCGAGGCGCGCCGGCTGGCCGCGGCCGATCCGACCGTTTTCTACGCCGACCAATACAACAACCCGGCCAACTGGCAGGCCCACTACCTGACCACGGCCGAGGAGATCTGGCGGCAGACGGGCGGGGCGATCAGCCACTTCGTCGCCGGCGTGGGCACCAGCGGCACGTTCACCGGCGTGACGCGCCGCCTGCGCGAACTGAACCCCGAAGTGGTCTGCTACGCCGCCCAGCCGGACGGCCCCTTCAATGGCCTGGAGGGCTGGAAGCATATGGCTACGGCCATCGTCCCCGGCATCTACGACGAGCACCTGGCCGACGGCAACCTATCTGTGCGCACCGAGGATGCTTACGCGATGGCCCGCTTCCTGGCGCGCAACGAGGGCCTGCTGGTGGGCGTGTCGTCGGCCGCGGCCGTGGCGGCGGCATTGCAGGTGGCCACCGGGCTGGACGAGGGCGTTGTCGTCACCATCCTGCCCGACAGCGGCTTCAAGTACCTGAGCGAAGGCTTCTGGGCCGGGTAGGACAGCACGACATCGCCATGCTCATCCTGGCCAACGACATCCATGTGACCATCCGCGCCCACGGCGCGGCCAGCTACCCGAACGAGGGTTGCGGCCTGCTGCTGGGCGAGACGCGCGACGGCGATACCGTCGCCCTGGCGGCGCGCCCGCTGCCCAACGTCTGGCCGGTGGAGGCCGAGAAGCCGGAGCGTTTTCGCATCGACCCGGCCGACTGGCTGGCCGTTGAGCTGGAAGCCGCCGATGTAGGACTGGAAGTGGTCGGCGTCTTCCACAGCCACCCCGACCACCCGCCGGTGGCCTCGCCGCGCGACGTGGCCTGGGCCGCCTTTGCCGGCTACTCGTACCTGATTACCCAGGTCGTTGCCGGGACGGCAGGGCTTAGCCGGTCATGGCAACTGTTGCCGGATCGATCCGGCTTCGTGGAGGAACCTGTTAGCGAGGAATGAGCTCACGCAAAGGCGCGAAGGGGCCAAGGCGCAAAGGGAAGAAAGTACTTCTTCTTGGCGGCCTTTGCTTCTTTGCGCCTTTGCGCGAGCCTCTTCATGGAGAAGAAGATGACAACGATTCGCATTCCAACCCCCCTGCGCCCCTACACCGGGGGCAACGGCGCTGTCGACGTCAGCGGCGCGACGGTCGGCGAGGCGCTGGCCGACCTGACGCGGCTGCACCCGCAGTTGCGCGCGCACCTCTACGATGGCGAGGCGCTGCGCAGTTTCGTCAACGTCTACCTGAACAAGGAGGACGTGCGCGGCTTGCAGGGCAGTGATACAGCTGTCAACGCCGACGACACCCTGATGATCATCCCGTCCATCGCCGGCGGGGTAGAGAGAGTGGTAGATCACTCCGCCCTGAAGGTCAATCAGGCGTTCATCATCGCCTTTCTGCTGCTGGCCTTTGTGCTCAACTCGCTCTGGCTGGTGGTCTTCGTGGCCGCGGTGATGCTGCTGGGTACGGCCGTGCCGGCGCTGTCGCTCTTCAAGGGCGTCTATAGCCGCGTGCTGCGGCCGGCCGGCCTGGTGAAGCCCGCCGTGACGCCCGACAACCCGGAGCCGCACCGCTTCGCGCAGGGCTTCGGCGGCGTCGTCTTGCTGGCGGCCATCGCCGCGCTGGCCGCCGGGGCCACGGCGCTGGGCTGGGCGCTGGTCGGCGTCGTGGTCGTCCTGGCGGCGCTGAACCTCTTCCTGGGCTTTTGCGCCGGCTGCTTTGTCTACTACCAGCTAAACAAGCTGGGCGTGCCCGGCTTCACCCACAGCCCACTGCAGCAAGGGGGTTAGGGCCATGCTCGAACGGCTTATCCTCGTGCTGGCCCTGAGCGCGCTGGCCGCCGGCGTCTACGTCCTGCTGCGCCAGCGCCATCTGCAGCAAATGCAACCCGCGCCGGCCGCCGGCCGGCCGACGCTGCTCTATTTCCGCGCCGACCACTGCGCCGTCTGCCCGACGCAAGGGCGCTACGTCGAGCAGGCCGCGGCCCAGTGGGGCGACCGGTTGCTGGTGGAGCGCGTCGATGTGGAGCGCGACCCGGAGACGGCGGCGCGCTATCGCGTCCTGACCCTGCCGACGACGGTGCTGCTGGACGGCGATGGCCGCGCCCGCCACGTCAACTACGGTCTGGCCGACGCCCACAAGCTTGACCGGCAACTCCTGTCATTGTGAGATGGACGACCGACGACAGACCACAGACCACGGCCGGAGGTTTTGCCGTCGTCGGTGGTCTGTCGTCCGTCGTCGCCATAGAGGTTTGCTATGAGCATCCGTGACCAATTCGACCCGGCCGCGCTGGCCGACGTCACCCTGTCGCACAAGGAAATCCGGCGCTACAGCCGCCACCTGATCATGCCCGAAGTGGGCATGACCGGGCAGAAGCGGCTGAAGGCGGCCAGCGTTTTGCTGATCGGCGCCGGCGGCCTCGGTTCGCCGCTGGCCATGTATCTGGCCGCGGCCGGCATCGGCCGCATCGGCCTTGTCGATTACGACACCGTTGATTATTCCAACTTGCAGCGCCAGATCATCCACGGCACGAAGGACATCGGCCGGCCGAAGCTGGATAGCGCCAAGGAGCGCATCCTCGACATTAACCCCTATGTCCAGGTGGATACCTACGAGGTGGCCCTGACCTCGGCCAACGCGCTGGACATCTTCGCCCCTTACGACATCGTCATCGACGGCACCGACAACTTCCCGACGCGCTATCTGACCAACGACGCCTGCGTGCTGCTGGGCAAGCCCAATGTCTACGGCAGCATCTTCCGCTTTGAGGGGCAGGCGTCGGTGTTTTACGCCAAAGAAGGGCCGTGCTACCGCTGCCTCTTCCCGGAGCCGCCGCCGCCCGGCCTGGTGCCCAGTTGCGCCGAGGGCGGCGTGCTGGGCGTGTTGCCGGGCACGATCGGGGCCATTCAGGCCACGGAGGCGATCAAGCTCATCCTGGGCGTGGGTGAGCCGCTCATCGGCCGGCTGCTGCTCTACGACGCCACGACGATGACCTTCGACGAGGTGCGGTTGCGCAAGAACCCCAATTGCCCTATCTGCGGCGAGCATCCGACCATCACGGCGCTGATCGATTACGAGCAGTTCTGCGGCATGCCCGCCCACGACCACAGCGAGTTCAGCGCCGACGAGACCATCGCCATCCCGGCCATCACCCCGCGCGAGCTGAAGGCCCGCCTGGACGCCGGCGACGCGCCGCTGATCCTCGACGTGCGCGAGCCGCACGAGTGGGAGATCAGCAACCTGGCCGGCCTGGGCGCGGTGCTCATCCCCAAGGGGCAAATCCTGGAGCACCTGGGCGAGCTGGACACGGCTCGCGAGATCGTCATCCACTGCAAGACCGGCGGCCGTAGCGGCGACGTCATCCTGGAGCTACAGCGCCACGGCTACCGCAAGCTGCTGAACCTGGCCGGCGGCATTAATCAGTGGGCGCGGGACGTGGACCCGAGTTTGCCGATCTACTAGTGGTTGGTGAGCAAGTGGTCAATGAAGAACCGGTCTAGTACTTCGTCATGTGGGCGACGATGTATTCCACGTCTTCATTCACACCCGGCAGAGTTGTGGAGTTGCGCCTATACAGCCAGCTCGTGCCGACGAAATACAAGCCAGGGTATTGCGTAACACCGCGTTGTTGGATGGGAAAGCCCTCCTCGTCTGTGATCGGCAGTCGTACAAGGCTGTAATCAAATGTGTAGCCGATGGCCCAGATGATGGTGTTGATATTCGCCGATCCAAGATCAAGTTCTGTAATCACTTCTGAGGAGTAACCATCCTGAAAATCTGGTAGTGTCTCCTGCGGCGCGTCAATTCCGTTGGCCTCGATGTAGCGATCAATCATTCCAACAATGTCTTTTTCAGCCTTATCCGCCTTGGCAAGACTCTCTTTCAGGTCTGGTTTCAACATCAGCTTCCCGTCTTGTACCCCCGCAAGGTGACCGAGAAGGCTTACGCCGTCACGCGCGAATTGATGGAGATTCAGCGAATGCCCGCCATCCTTGCCGCTGAGATGTGGGTTGCTTGCCCGCCTGGCTTTGAGCGAGGGAAGTGTATCCACGGTTTGTCCGAGAAAGCCTGTGGCCGTGAGCCATGAGATGATATCCCTGCCGCGATAACGCCGCGGGACGCGCGGCGTGGAGCCTACGCACAAATAGATCATGCGCCCGTTCTGATAAAGCTCCTCCGCGATTTGCATGCCGGATTGCCCCGAGCCAACGACAAGCACAGCGCCTGCGGGCAGCTGATTCGGGTTGCGATAAGCGCCTGTATGGAGTTGAAGAATGCCTGTCGGAATATCGGCGCTGAAGGCGGGAATTTTCGGTTTTTGGAATGCGCCTGTAGCTATGACCACATTTTTGGCTTGGAATACGCCACTGCTGGTTGTGACCTGATAGCCCTTTCCGTCTGCCAGCGGAGTGACTTCCAAAACCGATGTCTTGAATTGAACGGGCAAATCAAATCGTTCTACATACCGCTCAAAGTACGCGATGGTTTCCGCTTTTGTAAGGAAGCCATCGGGATCATTGCCATCATAGAATGCGCCGGGGAGTCGAATTGTCCAATTGGGGAAAACGAGGGTGAAAGAGTCCCAGCGGTCATTGCGCCAGGCATTGCCCGCCTTTTCCGCTTGTTCAAAAACGATATGCTCACGTTTCAATTGTTTCAGGTGATAACTTGTCGCCAGCCCCGCCTGTCCGCCGCCCACGATGATGGTTTCAACCCTTTCCATTTTGTGCTCCTTATATGAGGGAGTAGGTCGCCACTCTTTAAGGGCCTCGCAACCCTAATAGATCCTCCGCAAGTTGCTACGGTGTCTTGCCCAGTCGGGCAGCGCGACGGCGAAGACGCTTATTATAGATCAGCCGGGACGCGGGTTGAAACACCGCGTCTGACAGACAAAACCCGTTGAAACGGGTTGTCCGGCGCACCGCGAACACGTTTTAACGTGTTTTGCCTACCAGCCGACGGGTTTCAACCGTCGGCGCAAAGCAGACGTTACGAGTATGCGATTGCCCTGGTTGCGTGCCCTGCCTATGGGATTATACACCGTAACCTCAAAAGTTTGAGGCGACCCTACTATTAGGCGCTTTCTTAACGGTCATAAGCCCCTTTTCTGTGCGCCGCGGCCATTTTCGTAACGATCAGGAGACGATCGCCCGCTATACTAACCGCAATCCAGTCAGACAAGGCAGGCGGCGATGGCTCAGACCAACACCTATGACCCGACAGCGACCGACCGCGACGAACGACGTTGGGATCGTTGGGGCCGGCTGACGCTGGCCATCGGCGTTGTGCTTCTGGTGTGGCCGGTGCTGACGACGTTGGCGACTTACCGCTATCCCACCGACGGCTGGAGCAGCACGCCCATCGAGAGCTTCAGCATCGGCGGGCCGCAGCGCCTGACCGAGCCGCTGACGACCCAGGCCACGCCGTTACAGGCCGACGACGTGGTGGTCGCCCTCGACGGACGGCCGCTGCTGGCCAACACGCCGCCGCCGTTGCCGCCCGGCCTGGCCGAGGGGCAGGTCATCCGCTATACCCTGGAACGCGCCGGGCAGACGGTCAAGGTCGACGTGACGCTGATTCGCCTGGGGCCGTCGGCGCTTTTACTCGATCAGCTGCAGTTATTCCGCAGCAACCCCGGCAACAGTCTTTTCGTCTTTGCCATGCTGAGCATTGCCACGACCGTCTTTGTGCTGCGCCCCGGCAGCCTGGCCGCCCGCTACCTGTTCCTGTTCGCCGCGTTCGATTTCGGCATCGGGTTGCGGACGTCCTCCGATCTATACGCCTTCACGTATCCTTCGTGGCTCTCTTTTCTGAGCGGCATTTACGGATTTGGCTGGGTCTATATTTTCCTGCCGTGCATTACCCTGTTGGCGCTCGTCTTCCCGGTGCGCAAGTGGCCGGCGCGGCGCTTTCCGCGGTTGTTGTCGCTGGCAGTGAGCGGTTTGCCGCTGGCGGCAAGCGTGGTCGCCAACGCTATGATCTGGTTCGGCGGTCATCTAAGCGCCTACCGTGTTCTGTCGCCCCTGACTTTTTATGCTGCGTGCTGGGCGCTGATCGTTGTGCCTGTCGTCCTCCTTCACAACCTGCTGACCATCCATGAGCCGCTGGCCCGCGCCCAGATGCGCTGGCTGGCCTTTGGCCTGGGGTTAGGCTTCATTGTGCCCCTGATCACGCTCCTCGTCAGCGTTGAGCTGTGGCCCGTCTCCGACCCGCGTCGCGAGGCGATATTGGTCGTGGGCAATCTGGCGCTGTTGATCTTCCCCATCTGTCTGGCCATCGGCATCCTGCGCTACCGCCTCTTCGACATCGACGTCATCATCCGCCGCACGACCAGCTATGCCATCATCACCGGCCTGCTGGCGCTGGTGTATTTCGGCAGCATCGTCGTCTTGCAGCAACTCCTGTCACCGTTCACCGGCGATTCGACGCCGGCCGTCGTGCTCTCGACGTTGTTCATTGCCGCCCTCTTTCTGCCCGTCCGCCGTCGCGTGCAGGATTGGATCGACCGCCGCTTCAACCGCACCCGCTACGACGCCGAGAAGACGCTGGCCGCCTTCGCCGCCACCGCCCGCGACGAGACCGATCTCGACGCGCTGCTGGCCGAACTCGTGCGCGTCATCCAGGAGACGATGCAACCGGAACACGTGTCGGTCTGGCTGCGGCCGGCGGACTCCTCGCGCCCTCCGGGAGAGGACGCCATCTAATTCCCTCGCCCTTCGGGAGAGGGTTAGGGAGAGGGCGCTTTCCCCGCGTCGCAGACCCTCCCAAAGGGCGGGGAGGGCGCTATACTCGCCGCATGAAATACGGCTTTGTCCTACCAAGTGGCGATGCTCGCGCGGCGGCCGAGATGGCCCGCGCCGCGGAAGAAGCCGGCTGGGACGGCTTTTTCGTCTGGGAACCGGTGTGGGGGGTGGATGCCTGGGTGTGCCTGACGGCGGCGGCGATGGTGACAGAGCGCATCCGGCTGGGGACGATGCTCACGCCACTGCCGCGGATGCGTCCCTGGCGACTGGCCGGGGCCGCGGCCACGCTCGACAACCTCTCCGGCGGCCGGGTGATCCTGGCCGTGGGGCTGGGCGCGCCGGACACGGGCTACGAGGCCTTCGGTGAAGTGACCGACCGCAAGACGCGGGCCGAGTTGCTGGACGAGGGGCTGGACATCGTGACCGGCCTGTGGCGCGGCCAGCCGTTCAGCTACGACGGCAAGCACTACCACGTCCGGCCGACGGAGTTCATGCCGCCCGCGCCGCCCGTGCAGCAGCCGCGCATTCCGATCTGGGTCGTCGGCGCGTGGCCGCGGCCGAAGTCGCTGGCCCGCGCGCTGCGCTATGACGGCCTGCTGCCCAACCCGATGACGGCGGAAGGAGACCACAGACCACTGACCACGGACCACGTGCGCGAGATTCGCGACTATGTGAGCGCCAATCGGACAGACACGACGCCGTTCGACATTGTGGCCGAGGGCAAGACGCCCGGCGACCGGCCCGACGAGGCCGCGGCCATCGTCCGCGGCTGGGCCGACGCCGGGGCGACGTGGTGGATGGAGGCGTTGTGGGGGGCGGAGGACGAGATGGCCGTGTGGACGCGCGTCCGGCAGGGGCCGCCGATGGGGACGACGGACGACGGACCACAGACGACGGACGAGAGATGACACAATACAGCTAGAACGGATATAAAATGGCCTTCAAATTTGAGAAACTAGACGTTTGGCAATTAGCACTCGACTACGTCGACATCGTCTACGAGTTGTCTGCTCAGTTGCCGCGGGACGAGGAGTATAACCTGAAGTCCCAGATCAGAAGGGCGGCTACGAGCATCACATTGAACATCGCCGAAGGCTCAAGCGGCTTGTCCGATGCTGAGCAAGCGCGTTTCATCGGCATTGCGCTTCGCTCACTAGTCGAGACCGTCGCGTGTCTCCACCTCATACATCGTCGCGGCTACTTCACCCAGCCTGACGTGCTTCGAAGAGCCTATCAAAGTGCGGAGATGCTGTTTAAGCGACTCAAAGCCTTCCAGAATGCTTTGAACTCCAATACATTGCGCGAAGAGATGCCTATCTATGAGTCGGATGAGCCGTCCCCCTTCTAACGAGTCGGAGGAACAACTACCGGCCCCAGGGTCTGAGCCGTGGTCTGTGGTCCGTCGTCCGTCGTCTGAGCCTTTGCTTACTCTCCACGAGGAACTTCGCACCTGCCGCCGCTGTCTGGAAGAAGGCTACCGGATCGCGCCGGGGCCGGTGTTTAGTAGCGGCCCGTCGCCGCGGGTGATGCTCATCGGCCAGGCGCCCGGCCCGACGGAGGCGGTCGTCAAGCGGCCGTTCAACGCCGGCAGCGGCAAGCGCCTCTTCAAGTGGCTGGCCGAGGCGGGCTGGGACGAGGCCGACTTCCGCGCCACGGCCTACATGACCGCCATCACCAAGTGTTACCCCGGCCGCAGCGACGGCGGCAAGGGCGACCGCGTGGCCACGCCATACGAGCAGATGCTTTGCCGGCCGTGGCTGGAGCAGGAATTGCGCCTCGTCAACCCGCGCCTGCTCATTCTCGTCGGCGGGCTGGCCATCAAGCTGCTCTACCCGCCCACGGCGCGGCTGGACGCGATCATCGGCACGGCGGCGTGGTTCCCGCCGGCGGCGTTGGCGGCCGACCCGTGGAACTTCGACCTGAGCCAGGCGGAGATCGTGATGACCGCCGCTGACCGACCGCCGACCGCCGCCAAACCGGCTGCGTCAAAGCCCGTGGGAAGCCCCGCAGCGGACTTCACGTCTGACGATTCCAATTCTGACGACGGTCTATCGTCAGCGGTCGGCGGTCGTTCTGGCGGTCGGTTTGTCGTCCCGCTGCCGCACCCCTCCGGGGCCAGCCTGTGGCCCAACAAGCCGGAGAATCAGGCCCTCATCCGCCGGGCAATGGCTCTGCTGGGCGAGATTCGCGCGGCCTGGGAACTATAGCCCTTGTGGCGCGATTCTCCAGAATCGCGCTCTGCTCTGCGTCGGCCCAAGAGCGCGATTCTGGAGAATCGCGCCACGGGCGTCTTGGCGTCCTTGCGTTAATCTCTTGCTGGCGGTGGAAACAGCGTCGCATCCAGCGGCGTCTGCGCCGGCGGGGCGGGGGCGCTGAAGGTGGTGTCGAGGCTGAGAGCGAGCATGTTGTCGATCAGGGCGCTCATCTGTGTGTTGAGCGGCAGCAGGGTGTCCTCCAGCTTGCCCAGGTTCCAGATGGCCGCGCCCTTGATCTGCGGATAGGCGGCATAGAGCCGCGCCGCCCAGGTCACGTCCTCCATCGCCACCGGCTCCGGCGGGATGTGGTCGTAGCTCCAGCCCCATTCGGTGATGAGCACCGTCGGCCGGGGGATGCCGTGCCGGTCGGCGGCGGCGAAGAGGTCGAGGAAGCGGCCGACCTTGTGCGGGTAGTCGTCGGCGATGTCCTCGCTGGTGTAGCTGTACTCGTGTAGGGCGATGGCCAGCTGGTCGGGATGGTCGGCGATGAGGCGCAGCAGTTCCAGCATGGCCGGCGACTCCCAATCGTCCGGCTCCGGCTCGCCCGACGCCCAGCCGAAGGCCGCCCAGCGGTAGCCGTCGCGCAGGGCCAGTTGCGCCGTGCGCAGCGCGAACTCGGCCAGCCACTCGGAGCGCGTCTTGTCCAGTTCGTTCATCGTCTCCAGCCAGACCAGCGACGGATCCAGTTCCGGCGGCCAGATGGCCTTCTCCAGTTCCCAATACGCCTCGGCCGCGGCGACCGGGTCGAGGTTGTAGTCGGGCACGTCGTAGCGCGTGGAGCGGTAGACGAGTGTGTGGGGCACGCCGCTGACCTTCATCAACTCCTGCGCCTTGTAGAGCGGCTCGGCATTATCGACGCTCTTGAGGAAGAAGGGCACGCCCTCAGCGTCGAGCCGTTGCATCCAGCCGTCGAGCTGGTCGCTGCGCTCCAGAAAGGTGACGTGGAAGCCGATCTTGTTATAGACCAGCACCTCGTCGCGCGCGGCCAGTTCGGCGGCGACGGCGTCGAAATCGACCACGTGGATGGGTGTGGGCGAAACGTTGAGGAGCGTCGCCGGGTCGGGCGTGGGTGTCGGCGGCTCCGGCGTGGCTGTGGCCGTGGGTGGTTCGGCCGTGGCGGTTGGCGGTTCCGGCGTCGGCGTCGGCGCGATGGCCTCGGCCGTCTGCCCGACGCCCTGGCCGATCATGGGCATGAAGACGGCGTCGGTTGAAGGCGCGGTCGTGGCTGAGGCGTCGAGACCGTCGGTCGGCAGCGGCGCGGCCTGGGTCTCCTCGCCGGGGTAGCCGGTGGGCAGCCCGTCGGCCGGCGTAGACACGGGGTAGCTGTCCGGTAGCTCGGCAACGGGCGCGGCCGCGGTGGCCTCGGTTGACGGCGCAGCCGGGAAAGTGGCCGTCGGCGCGGTGTCCGCGGCCGGCGCGCCGACGCAGGCCGCCAGCAGCAGGACGACGACGAGCAGGACGACGAGCCGGAGGGCAAGGCGTGAGGGTGTTTGTGTCATCATCATGAAGGTGGCGCGGCCACGGCCGCGCCAGACAGTCATCTTACTCCGGCGGACGCGAGTCGCAACCGGCGCTCATGCCCGGCTCATGCCGCCCGGGCCGAGCAGGAAGCGCAAGGGCAGGTGAATGCGTGCCCGTCAGGCGATCACGAGGAGCTCACGCAAAGGCGCGAAGGGGCCAAAGGCGCAAAGAAGAAACACCCTGGCGCGAAGGGAAGTTCTCGTGACGAATCATGTGGGTACCTGCTATCATAGAGACGTTATTATCCCCGAAAAAGTTCTATGGAAGTTCAATTCGCAGTTGCCAAGGTCACCAAATGGGCCACCAGCGAGAGCGGCGATACGCTGGAGATGATCGAGCGGCCGCACGGCGGCATCTCCATGGTGCTGGTGGACGGCCAGCGCAGCGGCAAGAGCGCCAAGCTCATCAGCAACATCGTCGCCCGCAAGGCGGTGCAGCTGCTCAGCGAGGGCGTGCGCGACGGCGCGGCGGCGCGGGCGGCCCACGACTACCTCTACACCAACCGCGGCGGCAAGGTCTCAGCCACGCTGAACATGATCTCGGTCGATACGCTGACGCGGACGCTGGTCATCAGCCGCAACAACGAGGCCCCGGTGCTGGTGCATACGGCCGCCGATGGCTTCTACCTGCTTGATCAGCCCTCGGTCGCCGTCGGCGTTCACCGCAACACCAAGCCGGTCATCAGCGAAGTGCCCATCGAGGTCAACACCATTGTCGTCGCCTTCACCGACGGCCTGCGCCACGCGGGCACGTTGAGCGGGCGGGGCATGGCCTATGACCCCGACGCCGCCTTCCGGCAGATGGTCGGCGAGGGCATCGGCGACGCCCACGCCATCTGCGACCGGCTGCTGGCCGAGGCGCTGGCGATGGACAACGGCCGCGCCCGCGACGACATCAGCGTGATGGCCATCTCCGTGCTGGACAGCGCCGATGGGGACGAAGTGCGGCGGCTGAGCGGGCGACTGATTCTGTAATTAGGAATTACGAATTAGGAATGAAGAAGAACCTCACGCAAAGGTCGCGGAGAGCGCCAAGCCAGAACTCTTCCTTGCGTGAGGTTCTTCTCTGTCCCACTGACCCACTGAACACTGTTTACTGATCTAGCTACCTGACACAAAATCAGGTGAAGTAAGGCACCTGCCTGAAAGAAGCAGGCAGGTTATTGATGAGACACCTTTCCAACATATCGTAGCCGATGCGGAAGATGCTGAGGTCACGCCGGTCA
>JAIBAS010000511.1 GCA_019695075.1 Promineifilum sp.
CGGGCTGCACGTCAAAGATGCCGCGCACGTGGCGGTAGGTGTCGCGGGAGATCAGGGTGCCGCCGGCCGGCGCGACATGCTGCAGCCGGTCGGCCAGGGACACCGTCTCGCCCACGACTGTCGTTTCCCCACCCGCGCCGACCGCGCCGGTCAGCGCCGGGCCGGTGTGGATGCCGACGCGCAGGCTGATAGGCACGTTGTAGAGGCGGCAACAGGCGTCGGTGGCCGCGTGCATGGCCAGGGCGGCATGGAGCGCGCGTTCCGGGTCGTCCTCGCGGGCCACTTCGCCGCCCCAGACGGCGATGATGGCGTCGCCGATGTGCTTATCGATGCGCCCGCCCTGGGTCAGGACGGCGACATCGACCCCTTCCCAGAGAGTATTGATGACCTGGGCCACGATCTCGGCGTCGCGCCCTTCCGACAGGGCGGTGAAGCCGACGATGTCGCCGAAGAGAACGGTCACCTGCTTGCGGCGGCGCTCGTCGAGGGCGGCGGCTTCCAACGCGGCCAGGCGCTCGCGCATGGCGGCGATGGCGGCCTCAACGACGGCGTCGCCGAGCAGCGGACGCTGGTTGTCGAGGGCCAGGATGGCCTGGTGCAAGGGCGCGGCCTCGTCGGCGGGAACAAACTGGGCGGATGTGGCGTCACTCATGGGGGGTGCTGGTCAGGTGTTGCTGGGTTTCCTTGCCTGAGCCTATTGTACCAGATCGCCCGGCGGCAACATGGCCGCGTTTGTCATAACCGCTGACGGCGCTTATACTTAAGGAAATATCAGGGTGCTTGCAGTGGGGAGCCGAATGAACCGGCGCAGAACTGTGGAGAAGGAGCTTTCAATGAAGAACGACAGGAATCTATGGAGCGTGGCCCTGCTGTTGCTGCTGGCAGCGGCCCTGACCGCGTGTGGCGGCGCGCAACAGGCGGCCGAGCAGGCCGAAATCGCGGCCCCGGGCGATAGCGTCGTCAGCGGCACAGTGACCTATCAGGACCGTTCGGCGCTGCCGCCGGGCGCGATCATCGCAGTGGAATTGGCCGATGTGTCCATCGCCGACGCCCCGGCGACGGTGCTGGCCACGCAGACGATTACCGTCGGCGACCAGCAAGCGCCATTCCCTTTTGAACTGGCCTATGACCCGGCGGCGGTGAACCCCGCGGCACTCTACGTGGTGCAGGCGCGCATCACCGTTGACGGCCAACTGCGCTACATTACGCAGACGATCATCCCGGTCATCACCAACGGCGCGCCGACCAGTGGCGTCGAGGTGCTGGTTAGCCCCGTGCTGGCTGAGGGCGCGCCGGGCACGCTGACCGGCAACGTCACCTACATGGAGCGCATCGCGCTCGACCCGGCGGCGGTCATCGAGGTGGAACTGCAAAACGTCTCCGGCGGCGTGCCGTCGGTGGTCACCTCGACGACGGTCAACGCTGAGGGGCGGCAAGTGCCCATCCCCTTTGAATTGCCCTATGACCCGGCGACCATCGACGCGGCCGGGACCTATCTGCTCTACGGCCGCATCCGCGTCAACGATGTCGTGACCTGGGCCACGCCCACGGGCGTGCCCGTGCTGACCGCCGGCGCGGCGACGGGCAATGTCGAATTGGTCGTCAGCCCGGTGGCGGCGGCGACGGGCGGCAGCATCCAGGGCACAGTGACGACGTCGCGCCCGCCGGCCGAGCTGCCGGCCGGCGCCATGCTCCAGGTGGAACTGCGCGAGCCAATGCTGGCCGACGCCCCGGCGGTTAATGTCGTCGAGTTGCCACTGGACGGGATGAACTTCCCGGTCTCCTTTGACCTGCCCTATGACCCGGCGACCATCGCCGCCGACCGCCAGTACGTTGTTGCCGCGCGGGTGCTGTCCGGCAGCCGGCTGCTCTATGCCACGCTGTCGCCCGTGCCCGTGTTGACCGGCGGCGCGCCGGCCAGCGCCATCGTCGTGCCCGTGGCCGAGGTGCCCGACCCGGCCGGCGGCGTGCTGCGCTTCACGGTGACGAGCGACACGGCCGCCAGCTGGCCGGCCGATTCCAACGCCTACCTGAACGTGGAAATCCGCGAGCCGAACCTGGCCGACGCGCCGGCGCTGGCCTTCACCTACGTGCCCCTGGCCGGCCTGACGCTGCCCGTGGCCTGGGAACTGGGCTATCCGTCGGCCAGCATCGACCCTAACAAGCAGTACGTCCTCGACGCGCGCATCATCGACAACAACCTGCTGACCTACCGGGCGGCCACGCCCCTGCCGGTGTTGACCCAGGGCGCGCCGGCCAACGACGTTAGCCTGGCCCTGGCAGCGCAAACGGTTCCCCCCACGGGCGGCACGGGCGGCAACGAGGGCGTGATCACCGGCGTCATCACCACCGACGCGCCCACGGCGCTGGACCCGGCAGCGGCCTACTTCATCGACCTGCGCGAGGCGGGCACGACCGGCGACCCCATCGTGACCATCTCGGCCGTGCTGGAGGGGCAACAATTCCCCATCCCGTTTGAGGTGCCCTACGTGCCCGCGGCGATCGACCCGGCCAAGAGCTACGTCGTCGGCGCGCGTATCCTGCTGGGCGACCAGGTGCTCTATGCCTCGGCCGTTGGCGTGCCCGTGCTCACCCAGGGCGCGGGGACGAGCGACATTGTCGTGAATATCCCGCCGCAATAAGGCCTGTTGCCTCCCCAGGCGTGTTTGGTGCGACGCACTTTCTTGAGTGCGTCGCACCTTCTTTATTCTTGGGGCGCTCAAGAAAGTGCCTGGCACTTCGGAAAGTGCCAGGCACTGAGGATGCTCCCAATAGCCTTTTGACAACATACCACTTGATGCATAAAATGATGCCTGTGGAGATGACCAAATGGCTATCAAAATAGGGGCTTCAGACTTCGACACCGTCCGCACGACCGTTGTCTTGCCGGTGCGTCTAATCGAACGAACGCAGGTGTTCATCGATCGCGGTCTCGTGCCCAACCGCAGCGCGGCCATCGCCGCCGCGCTGGAGTTGCTCCTGGATGAGATTGAGCGCCAGGAGATCGACCGCGCGTTCGACGCAATGGCGACGGATGAAGCCTTTCGCCAACTGGGCGAGGAACTGGACAACGCTTTCGCCGACAGCGACTGGCAGGCGCTCTTGGCCGCCGAGTCGGGCAGCTAATCGATGAACCGTGGTGACGTATACGATGCGCGCCTTAGCCTCACGGAAGGGTCGGAGCAGGCGGGCATACGTCCGGTGGTGATCGTTAGCCGAGATGCGATCAATCGCAATAGCCCGGTCGTGGTTGTCGTGCCCCTGACCGATGCCGCAAATGTAAAGCGTTCCTACCCCAACAACGTCTTCATTGCCGCCGGAGAAGGAGGGCTGAGCCTGGATTCCGTCGCTCTCGGCGGACAGGTACGCGCCATTGCCGTCTCCCGGCTGCTGCGTCGCCGTGGCGTCCTGGAACGCAAGACAATACAAACCCTCGATCGCGCCTTGCGCATCACCCTCGACCTCTAGAGCGACGCGCGCGACACTGGCGGAGACTCCTCCCCTGCGCCCCTGCGCTTTAACTCACCCACTCGCCCGCCCGCATCAGCGGCTCGACCGCGCCGTCGCCGGTAATGCCGTCCACGTCAATTTCGGCCGAGCCGATCATGAAGTCCACGTGGGTGTTGCTGTTGTTGCCGCCCAGCGCGCTGAAGTCGTCGTCGTCCAACCCCTCGCAGCCGGCAATGCAGTTGCGATAGGCGCGGCCGAGGGCGATGTGGCTGGCGGCGTTCTCGTCGAACAGGGTGTTGTAGAAGAGGATGCCCGATTGCGAGATGGGCGACCCGGCCGGCACCAGAGCGATCTCGCCCAGCCGCGCTGCGCCCTCGTCTGTCTCGATCAGCGACCGCAGCAGCGCCTCGCCCTCGGCGGCATGTACGTCCACGACCCGGCCGCCGGCGAACGTCACCGCGAAGTCCTTCACCAGCTTGCCGCTCAGGCTCAGCGGCATCGTCGCCCGCACTGTGCCCTCGACGCGGGCGCGGTGGGGGGCGGTGAAGATCTCCTCCGTGGGGATGTTGGCCACATTGCTGATGCCGATGGCCGTCGGGGCCGCGCCGCCAATCCAGCGATGGTTGACGGGCAGGCCGATGGTCAGGTCGGTGCCGGGGCCGGTGAAGTGTAGGGCGGTGTACTGGCGCTCGTTCAGGGCGGCTGTGCGCGCGGCCAGGGCGGCGTTGTGGGCCTCCCAGGCGGCCAGCGGGTCGGGCGCGTCCAGGCGGACGGCGGCGAAGATGGCGTCCCACAGGCGCATGGTCGCTTCCTCCGGCGACAGTTCCGGGAAG
>JAIBAS010000052.1 GCA_019695075.1 Promineifilum sp.
GGTCACATCTTCATAGGCGCGTTGCAACTCCGTCCAGGCGGCATCGCGGCCAAGCAAAGGCGCGGCCACCGGCGCGGGCGCAGGCACAGCCGCGGGCGGCGCGGCCGGCGACGAAGGCACGGCGCTGACCGGCGCGGGCCGCTCCAGGCGGTTCTCCTGGATGGCCTCGTAGAGCGCCGTCGTCTCCGGCAGTGGTTCCACGCCCAGTTCCTCGTCGAGGACGCGCACCGCCTCGCGGTACTGCCGCAGGGCCAGGTCGCGCGCGCCATTCCAGGCGTACAGACGCATCAGCCAGCGGTGGGCCTCCTCGCGCAGCGGATCGACCGTCAGCCAACGGCGGGCGTGGTCGGCGGCCTTGTCAAACGCGCCGGCGGCGCTGTGGGCGGCCACCAGTCGGGCCAGCGCCGTCGTCAGCGAACGGCGCAGCCCCTCACCGGCGGCCACCTGCCAGTCATCAAACGCGGCGCTGTCGCGCAGCGAGAAGCCGCTCAGGAAGGCGTCGCGATAGAGAGCGACGGCCGCCTCCAGCCGGGCGATGCAGTCAGGGCAGGGCTTAGCGGGGGCGTGGGTGTGGGCGTGGCGGCCCGTTTCGGCCACGGCGGCCTCGAACGCGACCACGTCGCACCACAGGCCGTCGGGGTTCACGCCCAGCCCGTCGCGGCTGACGTAGAGGGCCGCGTCGCCGGCGAAGGCGCGTAGCGATGACAGCGTGCGCCGCAGCGCCGCGCGGGCGTGCTGGTCGTCCATGTCCGGCCAGAGCAGGGCGGCCAGCGCGTCGCGCGTCTGGAACTGGCCGGTGACGGCCAGGTAGGCCAGCAGCGCCGTCGCTTTGCGCGTGTCCGGCTCAATCGCCTGGCCGTCGCGTTCGAGGCGGGGTGGGCCAAGGAAGTACAGGCGTAGCGTCATCGTGGGTGCGATTATGCTGGAAGCGTCTCCAACTTTCAAGCGCGGGCGATTTCGTAACGATTCTCGTAACGATCAGGAGACGATCGGCGGCTATTCTGGGTCGAAAAGGGTAAACAGGAGAGTTCAGGATGGCCGATGACGCCAGTTGGACAGCACCGCAGAAGAAAACGATCGGCGATGTGGCCGTGGACGGCCTATTGGCGGGGATGGCCGCGGGGCTGGCGATGGTCGGCGTGCTGCTGGCGGCCGGCCTGCTCAACGGCATAAGCGTGACCGAGACGCTCGGCCGCTTTGACCCCGGCAGCGATGCCTCCCCAGTCGTCGGCGCGTTGCTGCACCTCGCCGTCGCCGGGCTATATGGCGTAGTGTTCGCCGTGATCAGCCGATTGGCTGGCCCGCGGTTCGGCGGCTCGCGCTATGGCTGGCTGCTGGGGGCGGCTTACGGGTTGTTGGTCTGGGTGGTGGCCCAATTCGTGCTGCTGCCACGTCTGGGTATTACCCTGGCCGATATTTCTCCGGCGCAGTTCATTCCCGCCCATCTCATCTATGGTATCGTATTGGGCTACCTGCTGGGGCGTCACCAACCGGCCTAGACAGCGATAGCCAGGGAGTGACGGTGATGGATAAGAGCGCAACTCAACCGAAAGACAAGCGGCGCTTCGACCGCGCGGCCAGACTTTCGCTGGTCTTTGCCTTGCTCATCCTGCTGGCCAGCACGGCCCAGCTCGTCTATCGCTATTTCCTGCCGACCGACGGCTGGCTGTCGGTGACTGACGACCTGAACTCCGCCGAACTGCTGTACTACGCCAATCTCGTCGGCGCGCCTTCGGGCTTGTTGGTGCAGGACAGTGTGACGGGCATCGAGGGCACGCCGCTTGGCCAATACCCAGCCGGTGAGACCCCACCCTTCTGGTATGCGGGTAACACCCTGCGCTATGACGTCCAGCGTGGCGACCAGTCGCTCACTGTGGCCGTTCCCATCGTTCACTGGACGTTCAGGGCGTTCGTGAAGAACTTGACAGTCGATCCCGCGCCCCTTATCAACCTTCTGGGAATTGTCGTGTTTCTGGGCGTCGGCGCGTTGGCCTTCTTTAGGCGACCGGACGACCCGGCGGCGCGCGCGTTGCTCATCTTCGTGTCGGTCATCGGCGCGCAGGCGGTCAGCAGATTACTGCCCGATGGGTTGTCGACCATATTCGATCCCGTTGCCAGCGCCACATCGGGCTTTTTCGGCTACATGATATTCGGCGTTTTGCTGGCGCCGGCGTTGCTGTCCTTCACGCTGGTCTTCCCACGGCCAAAGCCGATGATCGTGCGCCACCCCTGGCTGGCGTATGCGCCGTTTCTGATTGGCGCGCTGATTCTCGTGGCGCTGGTGGCGACCGGCGCGTGGCAACCCGGCTGGTATGGCACGATGCTGATGCTACTGGCTTCGCTCATCGGCCTGGGACACAGCGCCCTGACCATGCGCGATAGTGTCAGCCGCGCCCAGTTGCTCTGGGCCTTTGGCGGCTTTGCGCTGGGCATCGGTCTATTTCTGTTCAACTTCCCGGCGGCGTTCGGCTGGGTGGGCGACGCGGCCTTTGTGTTCGCCGTTGTCGCCAGTCTGGGCATACCGGTGATGGGCTTGGGCCTAACAATGGCTGTACTGCGCTATCGTCTGTTCGACATTGAGGTGTTCATTCGCCGAACGACAGCCTACGCCATTCTGTCGGCGCTGCTGGCGCTGGTCTACTTCGGCAGCGTAGTCGTCCTCCAGCGGCTGCTGACGCCCCTCACCGGCAACTCCGCGCCCGCTGTTGTTCTGTCCACCTTGCTCATCGCCGCGCTCTTCCTGCCGCTGCGCCGCCGCGTGCAGGGCCTCATTGACCGGCGCTTTTTCCGCCGTAAGTACGATGCCGAGAAGGTGCTGGCCCGCTTTGCCGCCACGGCCCGCGATGAGACCGACCTGGACGCGCTGCTGGCCGAACTGACGCGCGTCATCCAGGAGACGATGCAGCCGGAGCACGTGTCGGTGTGGTTGCGGCCGGTGGAGGATGCGAGAGACGACGCCAGATTTAAGTCAATAACCTGAGCCACGACAGCTCGGCCCCCGCGGCATTGTAAAGGCGGCGATCGGCCGTCCACACTTCGCAATCCAGCAATTCACCTAGCGCCAGATAGATAGCGTCATAGACCGTGGGGCGGTTAAAACGCGCCGCAATCCGCCAGCCCTGTTCTACCAAACTATCTGGATGCAGCAGGGCAATATCCTGAGCCAGAAAAGCGGCCATTGCCTTGTCGCCCGCCTCAGGCGTGATGATCCGGCGGTAGACGTTGTTTCGCAGAACCGACACGACCTCAAACACGAGACGAAAAGGGGCGACGATGTCACTGTCGCTGGCGATCCACTCCGACCAGTGGGCCACGGCGCGAAGGCTATCCGGCTCATCAAGCAGCAGCTTCAGTACAAAACTGGCGTCAACGCATATCCGTCTCATGCGTGCGCCCCTCGCGAAGATCATGCAACGTTTCGGTTGAATCGGGCATGGGCTGGCCATGGCGCTCAGCCCGAATTTGCGCGCGTGCCTCGGCGGCCAAAGCCAGCGCGGCCAGCCGCTGTTCCCGAACGTCAGGCGTTGTGCCTATCGCCTCCAACCGCGCCAGATCGTCCATCCCCACCCAGGCCATTACCGGCTTGCCATGCCGCTCGATGACAACCCGATGCCCCTGGTAGGCCACACGATTCATCCACTCAGCAAAATGAGCCTTTGCTTCGACAACGTTGATGACATCACCCATAGTTACCTCAGGTCATAAGATGCTATATATCCTTATTCTAGGAGAGAGGGTCAATTGTGGCAACCTGTGTTCGGTAACGTTTGGCGGATGCTACTGTAGACTGCTTTACACCAAGGCCCCGCTTTTTACCCGCATGTGGTAACGAATAAGCGCCGGCGGCCGGCGTTTGCTATTCAAACCAATCGACAACCGTCAGGCCGTCGAACATCTGGTAATCGCTATGGTTGTGCGTGACCAGGGTCAGTTGTTGCGTGGCGGCGATGGCCGCGATCTGGCCGTCGACAAACGCAGGGGTGCGCCCCAACCCGCTCAGCCGCGCCCGCTCCGCGGCGTGCCACTGGGCGGCGGCTTCGTCATAGGCCAACAACAGAAGGGAGGGGTGGACGACGGCAAACAGGTACTAGAGTCAAGGGCCTATCGGACGTTCTTGTAAAGAACTTTACTCCCACGCGGCACACCTCGTAACGGGTAGCAGACGTTCGCTGCCTATCATATGCCTGTCGATGGCCAATGGGGTCATCCAGAAAATCAAGTGTGGTGAAGGAGAGTGGATAGAATGAAGTCGAATGACAAAGTGTGGCGCGTATTGTCGGCCGTGGCGCTGCTACTGATAGCCCTGGCTCTGAGCGCGTGCAGCATGGGCGGCGGCGCGGAAGCCACCGTGGACGATGCCGGCAGCGACATCCCGGTCATCACCGTCACCCTCGGCGACGACGGCCTGGGCGTGCCGGCCGAGACGCCCTCTGGCGTGGTGGCTATCGACCCGTCGGCCGCGCCGGATGCCTTCATCGCCCGGCTGAACGATGGCGTCACGACCGAGCAGTTGACAGAAGCGCTGGCCTCGGCCCAGGAAGACCCGACCGCGGCCCTGGCCCTGTTGTCCCTACTGGGCGGCGCTTCAAATACGACCGACGGCCATTTGATCGTCGATCTGAAGCCCGGCACACATGCCGTCGTCATCCTCGGCGAAGCCGGAGCGCAGGTTGCAACCTTTACCGCCGGAGAGGCCAGCGGCGCAACTGCGCCGACGCCCGACGTAGTCGTCGATCTGGTGGACTTCAACTTCGCCATCCCGACCGAGATCAGCGCCGGGCCGAAGGTGTGGCAGATCAACAACAAGGGCCAGCAGTGGCACGAGATGGCCATCGTCAAGCTGAGCGAGGGCGCGACGGTCGATGACGTGCTGGCCATGCTGGCCTCCGGCGAAGAGACCGACGGCCCGCCGCCGTTCGAGGATGCCGCCTTCTGGGCGCCCAACAGCCCCGGCGAGACGGGCTACGTCACCTGGGACCTGCCCGCGGGCGAGTACACCGTCCTGTGCTTCCTGCCCGACCTGACCGGCGACTTCTCGCCGCACGCGGCCCACGGCATGGTCGCGCAACTGACGGTTACGGAGTAAGACAACCGCGCACGGCGAAGTGAGCGCCGGCGGCCGGTTAGGGGATCGGCCGCCGGCGTTTAGCTATTCAAACCAATCGACAAGAGCCAGGCCATCGAACACCTGGAAATCAGGGCTATTGTGCGTGACCAATGTCAGTTGTTGCGTGGCGGCGATGGCCGCGATCTGGCCGTCGACAAAGGTGGGGGTGCGCCCCAACCCGCTCAGCCGCGCCCGTTCCGCGGCGTGCCACTGGGCAGCAGCCTCGTCGTAGACCAACAACAAGAGAGAGGGGTGGATCACGTTGAACAGGTACTGCTCAACCGCCACACGTCGCGCTGACGGCGACAGGCGGTAGCAGCCGAAGAGCAACTCGTGCCAAACGAGGGTCGCGGTGGCCAATTCGGCCTGGTGCCGGCGTAGCATCCGCAATACCGCTTCGTTGGGTCGTGGTCGCAGCGGTTCCGAGAGAATATTGGTGTCCAGCAAAAAATGGGCGCTCATAGTTCGGTGTCGCGTCCCGGATCGCGCGGCCGTATGTCAGCGAACAGCGCCGGCTCGATGGCCAGTTGCGCCAGATCATGCTCGCGGCGAAAGGCGTCGTATGCCTCGGCAAATGACGCCGGCTGGCGACGGAGGCGCTCATAATCATCGATCGAGATCAGCACCGCCACCGGCCGGCCGCGACGAGTGATCTCGACCGGCGAATGGCGCTCGGCCTGCTGCACGAGTTCAGTAAAGCGGTTCTTGGCGTCAGCTATCGAATAACTACCCATCGTCGCGCTCCTCATGGCCATCTATATGGCTATTTTAACCGTTGTTCAGGCAAGGTCAAGACTGCCTAAGCCGTTTATGACCCCTCGCTTCTCGATAAGCCATCAGGCGCTATAATGGGTAGTACTTCCTAAGGCTTATCGTCCATTACCAACCCCGTCTGCCCGCGAAGTAATCGGTGACAACAGCCACGCCGCCGGCAACGGCGGCGAGCGCGACAGAAACGAGGCAAACATATGTACGATGTGATCGTAATCGGCGGCGGCCCAGCTGGGGTGACGGCGGCCCTGCGCGCCCGCGAGTTGGGCGCGACCGTCGCCCTGGTCGAGCGCGGCCGTCTGGGCGGCACGTGTACCAACGACGGCTGCGTGCCCACGCGCGTGCTGGCCCATGCCGCCCGACTGCTACGCGAAACGGCGCAACACGAGGCCTACGGCCTGATCGGCCCGCGGCCAGAGGTGGATTTCGCCCGCCTCATCGACAGCACCCACCAGGTTGTGGCCGCCGTCCACGAGAAGAAGTATCTGATCAAGCACCTGGAAGATTCGGGCGTCGAAACGTATCTCGGCGGCGGCCCGGCTCGCTTCAGCGATGCCCACACCATCGAAACGGCCGGCGGCGACCGCTTCAGCGCCGAGCGCTTCATCCTCTGCCTGGGTGGCCACGCCCGCAAGCTGCCCTTCCCCGGCGCGGAGTTGGCCCTGACCCACAGCGACTTGTGGAACCTGCGCCAGTTGCCGCGGCGGCTGGCCGTCGTCGGCGGCGCGGCCACCGGCTGCCAGCTGGCATCGATCATGAATACCTTCGGCTCGAAGGTGACGCTGCTCGACGTTGCGCCGCAAATCCTGCCCATCGAGGACGCGGCCGTGGCCGAGGCGCTGACCAAGGCATTCACCGACCGCGGCATCACCATCATCAGCGGCATGAGCGGCGTCGAGCGGCTGGAGAAGACGGACGACGGGCTGCGTCTGGTCTACAAGAAGGACGACGCGCCGCACGAACTGGCCGTCGATGCCGTCATCGTCGCCGTCGGCTGGCCGGGCAACGTCGAGGGGCTGGGTCTGGAGGAGGTGGGGGTGAAGACGGAGCGCGGCTACATCACCGTCGATGACGCCCTGCGCACCAGCGTGCCCCACATCTTTGCGGCCGGCGACGTGAACGGCCGCATGATGCTCGTCCAGAGCGCCGGCCACGAGGCCCGCATCGCCGCCGAGAACGCCGTCGCCAGCCGCGACGATGGGGACGTGACCGAGTACTGCCCGCAGATCGTCCCCCACGGCGGCTTCACCGACCCCGAATACGGCAGCGTCGGCCTGACGGAGAAGGCGGCCCGCGCCGCCGGGCGCGACATCGTCGTCGCCCTGGCGTCGTACATCAACATGGATCGCGCCGTCATCGACCGCAACACCGAGGGGTTCTGCAAGCTCATCGTCTCGCGCGAGACTCACCGCATCCTGGGCGGCCACGTTGTCGGCGAGCAGGCGGTCGAGATCGTCCAGCTCATCAGCGCCGCCATGGCCGGCGAGATGTCGGTCGAGACGTTGGCCACGCTGGAGCTATCCTATCCGACCTATGTGGCCATTGTTGGCCTGGCCGCTCGCCGCGCCGTTCACTATCTGGGGCTGATGAAGCTGGCCCCGGAGTTCCGCGAGATGGGGCCGCACTATGCCGCCGAATGGGAGCGCCGCGACCCGGAGACGACCTCCACGCCATAAGGACCGTCCCGGCGAGCGCGAATTGGCCGGCGGGCGATCACTTTCGTAACGATCAGGAGACGATCGCCGGCTATGCTGAGGGCATCATGACGACACGAGCTTTGTGGCGAAACCGACGTCGACAAGAGGACGCTCCCAGCGCGTCACCCGCGCCGCCGGCCGCGGCTCCCGAACCGGAGGCCGAGGTTCCGACCGGGGCTATCTTGCCGCTGGACATCCCGCCCGGCGACCCGCTGCTGGCCTACTTGCAGGCCAACCAGACCAGCGTCATCGACCTCCAGCGCCTGACGCTGGACTCGGATGGCGTGCGCGCCCTGCGGGCGGCCGGCGTGCGGCTGGCGCTGCCGCTGGTCAGCCAGGGCGAGTTGGTCGGCCTGATCAACCTGGGCCAGCGACTCAGCGAGCAGGACTACTCGTCCGACGACCGGCGGCTGCTGGGCAACCTGGCCACGCAGGCCGCGCCGGCCGTGCGCGTGGCCCAACTGGTGCGGCAGCAACAACTGGAGGCGTTGGAGCGCCAGCGCATCGAGCAGGAGTTGCGCGTCGCCCGGCTGATCCAGCAATTCCTGCTGCCGAAGAGCGTGCCCGCCGTCGATGGCTGGGAGGTCACGGCCCATTACCAGCCCGCGCGCGCCGTCGGCGGCGACTTCTACGACTTCATCCCCTTCCCCGACGGCCGCATCGCCTTCGTCATCGGCGACGTGACCGACAAAGGCGTGCCCGCCGCCCTGGTGATGGCCACGACGCGCACGCTGCTGCGCTCGGCGGCCGAGCGCCTGGTCTCGCCCGGCGCGGTGCTGGAGCAGACCAACAATCAGCTAGTCGAAAACATCCCGCCCAAGATGTTCGTCACCTGCCTCTACGCCCTGCTCGACCCGGCCACCGGCCACCTCGTCTACGCCAACGCCGGCCACGACGTGCCCTACCGGCGCACGCGCGCGGGCGTGGTCGAGTTGCGCGCGCGGGGCATGCCCCTGGGGCTGCTGCCCAATATGCACTATGAGCAGCACGAGGTCACGCTGGAGCCAGGCGACTGCGTTCTGCTCTACAGCGATGGCCTGGTGGAAGCCCACAGCCCCACGCGGGAGATGTTCGGCTTCCCGCGGCTGCAAGCGATGATGGGCGAGCCGGCCGACGGCAACCTCGTGCCCTTCCTGCTCGGCCGGCTGCACGCCTTCACCGGCCCACAGTGGGAGCAGGAAGACGACGTGACCATCGTTCTGCTCGGTTCGCGGCCCGACGGCCGCGGGCCGGGCGGGCCGGGCGAGACGCGCGAGGTGTTGGCCCACTTCGAGCTGCCCAGCCGGCCGGGCAACGAGCGCCTGGCCATGCAGCAGGTGGCCGATATCGTCGCGCCGCTAGGCCTGCCCCAGGGCAAGCTCGACCGGCTGAAGACGGCCGTGGCCGAGGCCACCATGAACGGCATGGAGCACGGCAACAAGTACGATGAGACCATACCGGTGCTCATCGAAGTGGCCCGCGCGGCCGGCGACCTGACCATCAGCATCACCGACCGCGGCCTGCAGCAGCCGATCCCGGAGGCCATATCCCCCGACCTGACCGCCAAGCTGGCCGGCCAGCAATCGCCCCGCGGCTGGGGCCTGTTCCTCATCCAGAACATGGTCGACGAGATGCACGTGACGACCGACGAGGTGCATCACACAGTGAAACTGGTCATTCACCTGACCGAAGGAGCGCAACGTGGAACCACAGAGTGATTCGTTTCGCGTGCAGGTGCGCCGGCGCGACAGCCTGGCGGTGCTCGATCTCTTTGGCGACATCGACGGTTTCGCCGATGCCGCTCTGGACGCCGCCTACAGCGAGGCAGAAGCGTTCGCCACGTCGGCCATCATGCTGAACTTCGGCAACGTTGGCTACATCAATTCGACGGGCATCGCCCTGATCGTCGGGCTGCTGGCCCGCGCGCGCAAGACGCAGCGGCGACTGGTCACCTGCGGCCTGAGCGAGCACTACCGCGAGATCTTCAACATCACGCGCCTCTCCGACTTCATGACCGTCTACGACGACGAGGAGAGCGCCCTACGCGAGGTGGTCGTCGCCTAGCGCCGGCCGAGGAAGCACAAGCATGAGCACAGATTACCAGCAGCCCAATGTACAGACTCAGGTGCGTCAGGAAGGCGGCGCGGGCGTCATCATCATCCAGGGCGAGGTCACCGGCTTCGCCGAGGACGCGCTGATGTCGGCCTACACCGAGGCCAGCGCGGGGGCGACCCCGGTCATCATCCTGGACTTCACCGGCCTGGAGTACATGAACAGCACCGGCATCGGCCTGCTGGTGACGCTGCTCATCCGCGCGCAGCGCCAGCAGCAGCGGCTGTTGGCCTGCGGCCTGAGCGACCACTACCGCCAGATATTCGATCTGACGCGGCTGAACGAAGCCATCGGCATCTACGACTCGCAGGCCGAAGCGCTGGCGGCCGTGGCCGCGGCCGAAGGGCGCTGAGGCGTTCGCGAGTGAATATGCCGCCGGTTAGCCGAACGGCCTGGCCGCCCGCTGCGCCGTCCACGCGGTGCTGGTGCTGGAGGGTAAAGAGACGACCGCCGACTGACCTACTGACCACTGACCTACTGACCACTGTCCACTGTCCGCTATCCACTATCTACTATCCACTGAAGACTCGTGTGACGACTGGCCCGAATTAGGCTATTCTCAGAGGGTGTCTGGCCCGGCGCGGGCGGCCGGCAGGTGGGTGCGGCCGTCGCGATGCGCCGGAGCTGTGGGAGCCGGCGCGGACGAACTGAGCCGCCACTTGTGGCGTGCGTGCCGGAACCGCGGCATCGTTCCAGACAGCGAGTCGTAAGTCGTTGCGGGAAGAGGATCGTTGGCTGACCGAAGTGGACCCCGGACTCCGCTCTCGCGCCCGGAGGTGCTGGACTTGTTGGGCGAGGGCGCAGACCTGACGGGCGCGAACCTGGCGGGCATCTCCCTGGTGGGGCTAGACCTCTCCGGCGCGCGGCTGCGCGGCGTCGACCTGACCGGGGCCGACCTGAGCCGCGTCAACCTGGCCGGCGCTCAGCTACAGGAGGCGCGGCTGCCGCAAGCCTGCCTGAACCTGGCCAATCTGGCCGACGCCGACCTGCGCCAGTGCCACATGGAACGCGCCGCTTTGCAAGAGGCCGATCTGCGGCGAGCCAAGATGCTGTGGATCGATCTGCGCTCGGCCGACCTGCGGATGGCCAACCTGACCGAGGCCGACCTGCGCGGCGCGCGCCTCAGCAACGCCGACTTCCGCCGCGCCATCCTCAGCCAGGCCAACATGGGCGAGGCGCTGCTGTGGGACACCAACCTGGAGAAGGCCATCCTGCAGGGCACGCGCCTCGTCGGCGCCGACATGACCCGCACCCACTGCGCCGGGGCCATCCTCTGGAACGCCGACCTGACCGGGGCCAACGTTCTCAACGTGGACTTCAGCGATGTTGACTTGCGCCAGACCGCGGTCAGCCACGACCAGCTGCTCAAGGCCGCCTCGCTGCACGGGGCACAGTTCCAGGGCGATCAGAGCTTGCGGATGCGGCTGCTGCGCGGGCTGGCGCGCGATAAGCGCCAGAGGTGATGAGCCGGGCGGCCCAACAAAAAAAGGGGTGCCCCGCCGCTGGAGCACCCCTTTTTTATTATGGGCCTACGGCGTGCCGCCGGGCACGATGACCGGCAAGCGTGACGTAAACTGCGAGTTGATGCGCAGCACGGAACCCATCATGTTGCCCTGGCCGGCCCAGGTCGTCACGTACAGGTAGCCGTCGTCGCCCACGGCCACGCCGCCGGGGAAGTCCACCCCGCGGCTGGCCAGGACAGCCTTGTTGCCGTCCGCGTCCACGCGAATGAGCGCGCCCGTCGGATCGCCGGACAGCAGGCCGTTGGCGGTGATCTCCAGCACATAGAGGATGTCGCCATCGAAGGCGAGATCGACGATGTTGGTGAAGCCGTCGGCGTAGACCTCCGGCTCCTCGCCCTCGACCACGCGCCAGACGTTCGCCCCACCGACCGGGAACGGGAAGCCTGTCAGTTGGCCGACGTAGTACGCGCCGTCCGGCCCAACGGCCACGCTGGTAGGCACGGCCTGCATCGGCATCATGTTGCCACTGCCGGGCGGGAACTCGACCATGCGATTGGGGAAGACAGCTACCGTGGTGATGTCGCCGTTATCGGCCACGTGCAGCAGGGCGTTGGCTCCGGCATCGGCCACCAGGTAGCCGTCATCGACGCGCGTCAGCGCATACGGGTTGCTGTCGATCTCGCCGCCGTCAGGGTTTTCGGCAGCTTCGTGGGCGGCTACGTCAACGACGTTGGTCCACGAGCCGTCGGCCGCCACCTCCACGAGTTGGCCCAGGTTCTCGCTGAGCGCCCCGAACGGGCCGGCCGGGTCGCGGACGTTCGGGTTAGTGCCCAGCCCGACGATGACCATCAGATTGCCCGTGTCGTCCCAGGCAACGTCGTGCGGGCCGACGCCATCGGATTGATCGTCCAGGGCGACGGAGACCATGTCATCGACGATGCGCTCCTGCATAGCGCCGGCGGCGCGGTCGAGCGTGGCATCGGTGACGCGCGTGATCGCTCCGGTTGCGCCGATGCAGCGGTCATTGTCGCCTTCGGGCACACAGGTATCGCCGCCGTGCCCGGCCTCCGGCACATAGAGCGCGCCGCCGGCCCCAAAGCGCAGGTGGCGGGGGCTATCCAGCCCCGTGGCGACCGCATCATACTGGCTGGCCGGCGGCCCATCCTGGGCGCCAGCCAGCGCAACCGCCAGCACGCCGGCAATAACCAGTACGCTCAGCAAAACCAGCGTCCTTACTCGTCTCCAATTCATACTGTCCTCCGATTCACAGAGTTGACTTCCCGCGAGACAGGTGTCGCGAGCAATGTTCACTGCCCGGCCTGGCCGGGCAGAGCGCATTCGATGAAGGCCGTGACAGGTTGGGGTGAAGTGAGCGGAGACAGTGTCACGCAAGCTGGCGACCGTCAACTCGCGCGCGGGTTGGCGGACGCTCGCGGCCGTCGGTCAGCCATTTGGCCTGCGAGGCTGACCGGCAAACCATCGCACACTATAGGCCGCGACGGCATCGCTTGTCAACATTGTGCTTTGGGGCACAAATCACCGACCTTGCCGGGCCACGCGCGACCGGTACAATGAATCGTCCTTACCGGGCGAGACTATGATGGACAAAGACCGTCTACACCTGACCGACCGCGACGCGGCCATGCTGGCCGGCGAGATGGGCGCGGCGACGCAAATGGCCATGCGCATCCTGGTGACGATGGCCGGCGTCTATGGCGCGGAGCGGCTGCTCGACATTGAGTCAGCCCACATCGACGGCTGCCTTTACCACGGCTATTCCGGGCTGGAGTTCGCCGAGCGGCTGGCGGCCGGCGGGGCGCGCGTGGCTGTGCCGACGACGCTCAACGTCGGGGCCGTGGACTTGCTTCACCCGGAGGTCTTTCGCGGCCCGGCACAGGCCGGCCAGTGGGCCACGCGGATGATGCGCGCCTATGAGGCGATGGGCTGCCGGCCGACGTTCACCTGCGCCCCCTACCAGGCCATGCACCGCCCGCCTTTCGGCGCGCAAATCGCCTGGGCCGAGAGCAACGCCATCGTCTTCGCCAACTCCGTTCTGGGCGCGCGCACCAACCGCTACGGCGACTTCATCGACATCTGCTGCGCCCTCACCGGCCGCGCCCCTGACGTGGGCCTCCACCGGACGGAGAACCGGCGCGGGCAACTGCTATTTCGCCTGAGCGACATTCCGGAGCGGCTGCTGCGCGAGAACGTGGTTTACCCCGTGCTGGGCTACTGGCTGGGCGCGCGGACGGGCACGAAGATACCCGTCATCGAGGGCTTGCCGCCGGACACGACCGAGGATCAGCTCAAGGCGCTGGGCGCGGCGGCGGCCTCGTCGGGCGGCGTGGCTCTATTCCACGCCATCGGCGTGACGCCCGAAGCGCCGACGCTGAACGCGGCCTTTCAAGGGCGGCCGCCGGAGGCGATCAGCGACGTGACCCTCGACGACCTGAAATCCACCCTCGGCGTGCTCTCCACCGCGCCCGATGGGCCGATACAGGTCGTCGCCCTGGGCAGCCCCCACTTCTCGCTGGACGAGTTCGCCCGGCTATTGCCGCTGGTGGAGGCCCACCCGCCGCGGCCGGAGGTTGAATTCATCGTCTGCACCCACCGGCTGGCGCTGGCGGCCTTGCAGCAGCGCGGCTGGCTGGCGCGCTTGCGGGCGTGCGGCGTGCAGATCATCGTCGATACCTGCGTCGTCGTCACGCCCATCGTCCGGGCGCGCGGCGGCGTGCTGATGACCAACTCCGGCAAGTTCGCCCACTATTCCCCGGGCAACATCGGCCTGCAAGTGGTCTATGGCAGCCTGGAGGAGTGCGTGCGTTCGGCCGCGGCGGGGGAGGTGTGGCGGGATGAGACTCTCTGGGCGTGGGCAGGGGAGCAGGGGAGCAGGGGGGCAGGGGAGAAAGGGCCGTTGCCTGGTAACTCTCCTGCTCCCCCGCTCCCCGGCTCCCCTGCTCCCCCGCGCCTCACCAGCCAACTCCTGATCGCCGGCGAGGCGGCCGGCTCCGCGCTGGTGCTGGCCGAGCCGCTCAGTCTGTGGGGCGGCCTCGACCCGACGACGGGCGACATCATCGACCAGCGCCACCCACAGTGGGGCCGCAACGTGAGCGGGCGCGTGCTGGTGATGCCCGTCGGCAAGGGCAGCAGCAGCGCCAGCAGCATCCTGCTGGAGGCGGTGCGGCTGGGCACGGCTCCGGCGGCCATCGTGCTGGCCGAGCCGGA
>JAIBAS010000539.1 GCA_019695075.1 Promineifilum sp.
CCGTCTGCGCTGCGCCGCGCGACAGAGGCAGCGCCGCGCGGGCCAAGTTCCACACGAACGGCAGCGGCTTCTCGCCCAGCCGTACCCCCGACGCGCTGAAGGCCACATCATCGACGAAGAGATTGCTATTGAGACTGCCGTCGGTCTCAACGCGGATCTGCAGGGCCACGTCCTGGCCGGCGTAGGCGCTCAGGTTCACCGCGTGGAGAACCCAGTCGGGCGTGCTGGCCTCGCGACAGAGGTCGTACTGGTCCACCACAACCGCATCGTTGAGGACAACGCCGCCGAAGTCATAGCCGCACGAATCCTGCGAGGCGATGCCGTGGTAATAAGTGAGAAAGGGGCGGTCGGCCGGCACGGTGACCGTCTGCTCGATATAGGCAATCTCGTTGTCGTCGCCGCCCAGCCAGGCCGCCCAACTGCCGCTGTGGGTCGGCAGGCCGTCCACGTCGCCGTTGCTCAGAATGATCGGCCAGCCGTGGGACGAGGCCTCCGCCCAGTTCGCCGGCCCGGATTCGAAGTTGCCGTTGAGGAGGGGGAGGTCGGGGCGGACGTAGGGGATTTGGAGAGCGACGGGGAGGTAAACGGGTGCCACCTGACCGGTCTGATTGGTCAGCGTCTTGCTCTCGTCGATCGTGCCGTCGCTCTGGCGGTCAATCTGAACCGTCACACCCTCCTGCCCATTCCAGGCGCCATAGCCGATGTAGTGCGTGTCGGTCGCGCCGATGGCCACCTGCCGGTGAGTGAATTCCTGCAGCCCGCCGGTCGTCACGCGCCGGAGGCTGACGGTATAGGTTCCCTGACCGGCATCCTTGTGGCTGTAGACAAGGCGGCCGGTGGCGCTGTCTTGCCGCATGGTCACTGTGTCGCCCTGCTTCACCTGGTTTGGGTCAATGGCCAGCCGCAGGCTGACCTGACCCGACTCGGCGATGAGCGACAGGCTGGGGCTTTGTGTCGAAGAGGGCGCCAGGCCAACCGTGTGGCCGTCGGCCGAAATCGACACGCGCTGCGCCTGCGGCCCGGTCGTCAGGCCCTCGACGCTGGCGGCGTAGCCGGGACCATACTGAGCCACATCGACCGCGCTGCCCTGGCCGCTCACGTCAAACGTGAACGCCCGGCTGTCGGGCAGATAAAAGACCGGCTGGGTCTCATAGCCCAACCCGCCAGGCAACACAGTGGCGAAAGCGTCGGGCATCTCGTCGATGAGCTGGCCGCCGACGTAGCCCAATCGCCGGCCTTCGGAATCGGTCACCAGCAGACGGCCGTCGCCCTGTAGCCACGTCTGCACCCGTGGCGCCGTGGTCGCGGCCGCTCCGGGTTGCGTTGGCAGCGGCCGCTCATCCTGGCGCGTCGCCCCGGCGCACCACGGGCAAACCGGCTGCTGGGCATAGGTGGACAGAGCGATCACGCCGATCGACTGAGTGCTGGCTGTCCCGCTCCAGACGGTCGAGGTGGACAGACTGTAGCTCCAGGTGTCGTTGGTCGTATTGATGGTGACGCTGCGGTTGGCGTCATTGGGGTAATTGTTATCGTAGACCTTCACCCGATAGACGCCGCTGCCCGCGTCCTCAATGGCATAGGGCAAGATGGAATGCCCGGAGGTGCCGGCGCTGTTATAGACGATCAGCGTCACGGGATCGGGCGCGCCGCCGGATAGCGCCAGATAGAGATGCTGCAATACCTGAGTCGGCGTCTTGCTGAGGGCATTTCCACGGGCCGCGGCCACGGGGTTGGGAGCTTGCAGCACCCAGAAATAGGCGATGCGCCGCCGCATGTTGGCCAACGTCAGCGCATAGGTGGAGTTCGCGTTCGGCTGGAACGTGGACTGCTGGTCGATGTCCTTGAAGAAGCGCAGGGCGGTCGTGGTGAAGCCGTCACAGTGCCCACCACTCATCCAGGACACAACATCGTTGCGCCACTGACTGGCCGCTTCGCGGGCCTGGCAGTCGCCGCTGGTGTTGGTACAGACCTGCGCGCGGCCGAACATCTGGATGAGATCGTCGATGGTAAAGTCCGCCGGGGTGTTGCCGCCATAGTTAGGGAAGCTATAGCCGTCGGGATTCACGCGGAAACCCATGTCTACCGGACCGATCTGGGCGGCAACCGTGATGGGCGCCACGTTCTGCGCCGAACTGACACTGTGGCCGGTGGCCACGCCGCTAACCGTGTTGGCATAGACGCCGGGCGTCGGCGACACGTTGACGTTGAAGTGCAGCGCCAGCGTGCCCGCGGCCGGAACCACAAACTGCCCGCTCCAGGTCAGCTTCTGGCCGTTCGACGACGGGTTGGCCGTGGTGAAGCCGGTCGTCGAATTGGCAACGTATCTAAAGCCGGCCGGCAGATCGTCGCTCAGCGACGTCAGGGTGACGGCCGCGGCGTTGGCGTTGCTGATGGTGATGGTGTAGCCGTTGGCGGTGTTGGGCGCGGAGGTCGCCGCGTCGGCTGTCTTTTGCAGGGTCAATGGCAGCGAGCCAAGCGGCGAGAACGCGGTCATGTGCGACCAGGTCACTTGCCCGCCAGCCGGCAGCGACTGGCTCCAACTCAACCCCGCCCCGTTGTCGATATTGTCCGCGCAGCGGCAGGTGTTGGGAAACACCTGCTTGCTGCCGATCCATGACCACACCTCGGAATAGCGGGCCTCGTAATAGCGACTACCACTCGTCAAGGGCACATATTGCAGAATGCGCCCCTCCGGGCTGTTGTTGGCCGTCTTGGTGCAAGCCACGGCTCCCACGCCCGGCGCGACCATGCCATAGCCGTAGTCGCTCGCTCCCAAATAGCAGTCGCCGGCCCGATAGAGGATGATGCTGTGAGCCGCGCCGCTGCTATTGGACACCTGCACATCGGTGCGATAGGCCTCCAGACCAACCTGGTAGGTATCGGTCTGGATGAGACGCAGGCCGGTGCTGCCGGCGGCAACAACGGTTGTGACCCGATAGGGATCGGCCGCCGTACCCGCGCCCTGCACCGCCGTCTGACTAACCGGGGTGAAGGTTGTATAGCTACCCAGGTTCCCGGTTGCCGTGCGGCCATGCTCGGCAAAACGCGGCGCATACAACGTACCATCCACCACGAGGAACGTTCCCGCGTCGCCAGGGATGGTGGATGGCGGGTAGAACTCATAGGTTGTGGCATCTAACGCATGGGCGACCTGGGCGCTCGCCTCGATGCCGGCGAAGATATGGGTCAACGGCCCGGCCGAGCTGATGTCGGCATAGGCCACCGTACTCTTGGCCCGCCCATCCGGGCAAGCCGGCGCGCCTGTGGCCGGCTTCTCGCTGAACACACAGCCTGCGAGCACGTCGCCAGACTGTGATCGCGCCGGCGACGGTAATAGCAGCCCAAGTGTCAGCAAGGCGAAAACAAACACGAAGGCGTGAATGGGACGCGATCTTGGCATGATGTTCCTCCCGATTGATTGGCAATTCAAGCGTAGGGGCAACGGCTCCCACCACACAGTGTATGCTACCGCTCGCCCTGCCGTCTAGTGACAAATGTCATGAGTTCGCCCCCATCTCCATCCCCCATTCCTAATTCCCAATTCCTAATTCTCCCCTCACCCTTCCATTACAGTTTTTTTACCATTCCGCGGCACACTATCCATGTACCCAAAAGGAACGGGAAGGAGCAAGGGGCCGGCCGGGCGTATCGGTAGCATCATCATAGGCTCGCCGGCCGGCCTATCCCCTCCCATCCGCAGGGTATGCACTGAGCTTACCGGCGCAAGGGACTGGCCCGCGCCGCCGGCACAATTAAAGACAAGCCGCGGCTGCGCGAGTCAGTCGCTGTGGAGGTATCATGCAACGTCGTTTTTCTGTTTTCTTCGTATTGATGGCCCTGGTGGCCGTCCTGCTGACCGGCTGCGGCACTGTGACCCAGACCGTCGGCCAGAACATTCTCGATCAGGTCGCCGAAGTGCTGCCGACCATCGCCCCGTCGGCCCAGGCGCCGGTGGCGAGCGACGCGGAACTGCAAACCACGGCCCAGACCGACCCCGCGGCCGCAGCCACAGCCACGCCGGCGGCCGACCTTTTGCTCGATACGACCGATGAGGCCCAGGTCGTTCAGCCCGTCCCCGTCGCCCCGACGACGCAGGAAGAGATCTACGTTGAGCTGTACAAGCGCGTCAACCCCGCTGTCGTCAGCGTCTACATGACCAGCGGCAGCGGCTCCGGCTTCGTCATCGACCCCGACGGCTACATCGTCACCAACAACCACGTCATCGCCGAAGGCGGCCCGATCACCGTCTACTTCTCCAATGGCG
>JAIBAS010000304.1 GCA_019695075.1 Promineifilum sp.
CGACGCAGCCGCCACGCGCCGGCCGCGACCAGCAGCAGCGCCGCCGCGGTGATGCCCCAAGCCAGCGTCCGCGCCGGCGTGCTGCCGAAGCGCACCTCCACGACGTGCTCGCCCTGCGGCACGAGAACGACGATCAAACCCTCGGGCGCGGCCAGTTCCGTGGTTGCCGGCGCGCCGTCAATGGTGACCTGCCAGCCGGGAAAATCAAACTGGTAAAGACGCAGGCGGAACTGCTTGGGCGCGGTGACGTGGTAGCGCGTGGTCAGCGGCCGGACGTATTCGGCCACGACGACGGCCCCATCGGGCATGGCCTCGCGGTTGACGCGGTCGGGTTGCTCGCCCACGGCCAGCGGATCGACCATCTGCGGCCGGCGCGGCGGCAACATCTCGACCGTGGCCGGCACGTAGTCGGCGGTCGAGGTCGTGCCCAGCCAGCGCCCGCTGTTCTCCAGTTGCGACATGCGCGCGGTGTTGACCTCGCCAAAGGGCGCCCAGGGCGTCGGCTGGCTGAGCGGCAAGGCAAGAAGCATGGGCAGGGCGACGGCGACGGGGTAAATGAGGGCCGCCGGCGGCCGGCGGCCGGCGGCCGATTCGTCTTCGCTCCGGCCAAGTTTGCGGTCGGCGGCGCGAACCAGGGCCTCGACACCGACCGCGCCCAGGACAGCCAGCAACGCCGCTGCCCCGCCCAGCAGACGCCACGGGAATTGGAAATAGGGCAGGAAGGGGATCGCTTCCCAGATGGGCGTGGCCAGCGGCGTCATCAGCAGGATGACAACAGCGGCGGCCAGGGCAAAGAAGAGGACGTGCGCCCGCTGACGGACGCGGCCGAGGGCCAGCATGACCACGCCCAGCAGCCCGGCCAGCCATTGGGCCACGCCCAGGTTGAAACGAAAGGCGGGCTGCGTCGCCCCCCAGTCGGGCCGGACGGAGACGCCCAACAACTCGGCCAGGCCGACGAAATGGGTGTGGAAGTCGTAGTTGTCGTTGGCGCCGATGAGCGTCGTCAGGTTAACCGCGTCGCGCTCCAGGATGACCGGCAGCCAGAAGAAGGCCGCCAGCCCCAGCCCGACCAGCAACGCGGCCAGAAGCCGGGCCGCCGGCCGCCGCTCGATGACGACGATCTGCCACAAGACCCAGGCGAACAGCAGCCCATAGAAGAACAACCCCATCAGGTTGTGGCTGAGGATAACGGCGGCGACGAGGCCGGCCGCAGCCAGCCACGCGCCGGGCGTCGGCCGGCGGCGCAGCCGGTCGAGCGCCCAGAGGGCCAGCGGGAAGGCGGCGAAGCTGAACGCCTCCGGCAGCGCGCCGCGGATATGGGGATCGACGTATTGCAGGTAGGGCGCGTAGACGTAGAGGGCCACGGCGACGTAGCCGGCGCGCCGGCCCCAGTTGTCGCGCGTGAAGCCATAGATGCCCAGCCCGGCCAGCAACATCCCGGCGACGAGGACGGCCTTGCTGGCCGCCGTGGCGTCGAGCTGCGGCAGTAGCTCCAGCGGCAGGGCCAGGTAGTAGGTCAGCGGCGCGTAGTAGTTGAAGATGGGGTAGCCGTAGGCGTGGTAGAAGTTGGGCGCCCAGCGGGGATAGAACTCGCCGCCGCGGATCAGATAGCCGAGTTCGTGCAGCCGGAAGATGTGCAGTTCGGCGTCGGTGCCCTCCGGCAGGCTGGCCCGGCTGAGGAAGGGCCAGACGGCCAGCAGGCTGATGAGCAGGACGACGAGGAAGCCGGCGTCGAACCGACGCCACCGTTGTTTCATGCAAAGAGGGATGAGGGATTAGGGATTAGGGATTAGGGAAGAGCGTTCTAATCCCTAATCCCTAGCCCCTAATCCCTAACTGATCATCTCGACGATGCGGTCAGGGTTGTCGGCCACCTGGACGCCGGCGGCCTGGAGGGCGGCGATCTTGCCCTCGGCCGTGCCGCTCTTGCCCTCGACGATAGCCCCGGCGTGGCCCATACGGCGGCCGGCCGGCGCGGTCCGCCCCGCGATGAAGGCGGTCACGCGCTTGCGCATGTGCTCCCTCACGAAGGCGGCGGCCTGCTCCTCGGCGTTGCCGCCGATCTCGCCGATCATGATCACTTCCGAGGTTTCCGGGTCATCCTCGAACAGGCGCAGGACATCGATGAAGTCCATGCCCTTGATGGGGTCGCCGCCGATGCCGACGCAGGTCGATTGGCCGATGCCCCGCTGGGTCAGGGCATAGACGACCTCGTAGGTCAGCGTGCCACTGCGCGACACCAGGCCGACGTGGCCGGGGGAGACGATGGAGCCGGGGATGATGCCGACCTTGGCCCCGCCGGGAGTGATCAGGCCGGGACAGTTGGGGCCGATCAGGCGCGTGTTGCGCTGGTCGAGGTAGGCGCGGACGGCGATCATCTCCAGCACGGGGATGTGCTCCGTCAGGCAGACGACCAGCGGCAGGCCGGCGTCGGCGGCCTCGACCATGGCATCGGGGGCGAAGCGCGCCGGGACGAAAATGATCGACGCGTTGGCCCCGGTGGCCTCGGCCGCCTCACGCACGGAGTCGAAGATGGGCACGATGGCCCCCTCGCCCTCAAAGCTCTGGCCGCCCTTGCCGGGCACAACGCCGCCGACAACGGTGGTGCCAAAGGCGATCATCTGGTTGGTGTGGAATGTGCCCTCGCGGCCGGTGATGCCCTGCACCAGAAGGCGCGTGTTCTTATCGACGAGAATGCTCATGATGCCCTCTTACCGGTAGCCTTGGCCGCGGCCGCCGCGTTCCCCGCGGCTACTGCTTTTTGCGCCGCCTCCGACAGTGTTCCCGCGGTCATCATGTCCGCCTCGGCCAGCAGCGCCAGCCCCTCTTCGGCGTTCGTGCCCGCCAGCCGCACGACCATCGGCACGTCGGTGTCGATCTGCTCCAGCGCGGTCAGGATGCCGCGGGCAACCTCGTCGCCGCGGGTGATGCCGCCGAAGATGTTGAACAGCACCGCCTCCACCTTGGCGTCGGACAGGATGAGCCGCAGCGCCGTGGCCACCTGGTCGGCGCGCGCGCCGCCGCCGATGTCGAGGAAGTTGGCCGGTTCGCCGCCGTAGAGCTTGATGATGTCCATCGTGGCCATGGCCAGGCCCGCGCCGTTGACCATGCAGCCGATGTTGCCGTCGAGTTGGATGAAGGTGATACCGGTACGGCGCGCTTCAGCCTCGGTCAGCGGCTCCTCTTCCACGTCGCGCATGTCGGCCAGGCGTGGCTGGCGGGCAAGGGCGTTGTCATCGACCGAGAACTTGCCGTCCAGGGCCATCAGCTTGCCCTCGCCGGTGATGACCAGGGGGTTGATCTCCGTCAGCGAAGCGTCGTTGGCCTTGAAGCAGTTGTAGAGGCCGGTGACGATGTCCTGGAACTGACGCCACAACTCGCGAGGCAGGCCCATGCGCTGGGCCAGGTAGGTCGTCTGGAAGCCGCGCACGCCCAGGTTGGGGTCGATGTGGACGGTGTGGATCTTCTCCGGCGTCTTGTCGGCCACCTCTTCGATGTCCATGCCGCCGGCGGCCGAGGCCATGACCATCGGCCGGCGCCGGCCGCGGTCGATCAGCACCGCCAGATACAACTCCTGCTGGATGCCGCCGGGGGCCAATTCGTCGACCAGCACCTTGTTAACCGTCAGCCCCTTGATCTTCATCCCCAGGATGTTGGCGGCGTGGGCCTCGGCCTCGTTGGGGTTGGCGGCCAGCTTGACGCCGCCGGCCTTGCCTCGACCGCCGGTCAAGACCTGCGCCTTGACCACGGCCCGGCCGCCGAGGCTCTGCGCGATCTCGCGGGCCTGTTCGGGCGTGTAGGCTACTTCGCCGCGCGGGATGGGGATGCCGTGCTCCGCGAACAGCCGTTTGGCCTGGTACTCATGTAGGTTCACTGCACTCTCCTTCTGGCAAGCCTTGCTTCTCTCGACGAGCCGGTCGCCCCTGGCCCGCGCGCCGGCCGCCGAGGGCGCGGCCGGGCAAGCGGTGGGTGGGGTTCAGATGGGCGAAGCGCGCCCGGAGGTCTCCGACTCATCACGTGCCCGCGTAGTATAGCATCAGGGCGGCGGGGGGCGAAATCAACGCGACGCGCGCTGGCGCAAGATCTCAAAGGCCAAAGCCGTGGCCGCGCCGGCCGTGCCCAGCGAGTAGGCGAACGGCCGGCCGTAGGCGATACGCACGCGCAGGTCGGCGGCGTGGCGGAAGGAGCGGGTGACGCCGCGCTTCTCGCCGCCGATGACCAGCAGCAGCGGCCCGGTCAGGTCGGTTTCGGCCATTG
>JAIBAS010000188.1 GCA_019695075.1 Promineifilum sp.
GCCACCAGCGCCTCGGCCGCCGTCGGCGTTGGCGCGCCCCCGGCCAGCCAGACCATCATGCCGGCCACGACACGGCAATGCTCCCAGAAATCCGCCGGCCCACCGCCGTTCAGCGTCGCCAGGGCCTCTTTGACCTCCAGCGCGTTGCCGACGGCGTGGCCGAGGGGCTGATTCATGTCGGAGATGAGGGCCACGACGCGCCGCCCGGCGTCGCGACCAATATCGACCATCAGGCGGGCCAGGTCTTCGGCCGCCGCCAGCGTGGGCATGAACGCGCCGCTGCCCATCTTCACGTCCAGCACGATGGCGTCGGCCCCGGCGGCCAGCTTCTTGGACATGATCGACGCGGCGATGAGCGAGCGGTTGCTGACCGTGGCCGTCACGTCGCGCAGGGCGTAGAGCTTGCCGTCGGCCGGGGCCAGGTCGGCCGTCTGCCCAGCCAGCACCAGGCCGATGTCGGCCAGTTGGCGCTTGAACTGCGCCAGCGACAGGGCCGACGACCAGCCGGCGAACGACTCCATCTTGTCCAGTGTGCCGCCGCTGCTGCCCAGGCCGCGCCCGCTCATCTTGCCCACGGGCACGCCCAGCGCGGCCACCAGAGGCAGCACCACCAGGCTGGTCTTGTCGCCCACGCCGCCGGAGGAGTGCTTGTCAACGATGAGCGGGGCCACGTCGTGCAGGTCGAGCGTCTCGCCGGAGTGGGCCATGGCCAGGGTCAGATCGACCGTCTCGCGCCGGTCCATGCCGCGCAGATAGATGGCCATCAGCAGAGCCGCGGCCTGGTAGTCGGGGATAGCGCCGGCGGCATATTCGCGGATGAAGGCGGCGATCTCCTCGCTCGATAACTCGCCCCCGTCCCGTTTGTGGGCGATCAGGTCGACCATGCGCATACGAACTGCTCCAATCTCGTCCCATTTGGGCCGCCGATAGTGAATCCGCGCCCCACTTATTCCACTGTCCGGCGATCTAGATTATGGATTATATCAGGAATCGGTATAATGCGGTTGTGCCGCGCCGGCGGCTTCCGGCAGCCTTAACCACTGAATCAACACGCGAACCGCTCCGGCCACGGCCTCGACAACGGCCACCCGCTACAACACCGGCGCGGTTCCTTTTCTCAGGAGATATGCATGACCCAAACGGTAGATATTCTTTTACGCGGCGGCACCGTCGTGACCATGAACGACAAGTACGATGTCTATGAAGACGGCGCTGTGGCCATTCGCGGCGACGCCATCGTCGCCGTCGGGCCGACGGAGGCGATCGTCCGCGACTACCAGGCCGCGGAGACGGTCGATTGCACCGACAGCGTCATCATGCCCGGCCTGGTCAACGCCCACACCCACATCCCCATGACCCTGATGCGCGGCCTGAACGACGATCTGCGCCTCGATGTCTGGCTGGGCTACCTGATGCCCGTCGAGCGCGAGTTCGTCACGCCCGACTTCGTCAAGCTGGGCGCGCGCGTGGCCTGCGCCGAGATGATCCGCTCCGGCGTGACCTCCTTCGCCGACATGTTCTATTATGAAGAGGCCATCGCCGAGCAGGTGGCCGAGATCGGCATGCGCGCCCTGCTGGGGCAGACCATCCTCGTCTTCCCCGCGCCCGACGCCGAGACATTCGAGGACGCGCTGCTGCTCTGCCGCCGCTTCATCGAGCACTGGAACGGCCACCCGCTCATCCAGCCGGCCGTCGCCCCTCACGCCTGGTACACGGCCACGCCGGAGCTATTGCTGGCCTGCGCCGACCTGGCCCGCGCCTTCGACGTGCCCCTCCACACCCACGTCAGCGAGACCAAACTGGAGGCTGACAATAGCGTCAACCAGAACCACATGTCCGTCGTCACCTGGCTGGAGCAACACGGCATCCTGGACACCAAGCTTCTGGCCGCCCACTGCGTCCACATCGACGAAGAGGATATGTTCAATCTGCGGCGCGTCGGCGCGGGCGTGGCCCATTGCCCGTCGAGCAACCTCAAACTGGCCAGCGGCATCGCCCCCGTGGCCCAGATGCTCAAACTGGGCCTGAAGGTCGGCGTGGGCACAGACGGCCCGGCCAGCAACAACGACCTGGACATGGTCGAAGAGATGCGGCTGGCGTCGTTCATCGCCAAGACGGCCGCGCAGAACCCCACGGTGCTGCCCGCCCGCCAGACAGTGGAGATCGCCACCATCGGCGGGGCGCGGGCCATCCACATGGGCCATCTGACCGGCAGCCTGGAAGTGGGCAAGCGCGCCGACATCGCCGTGCGCGACATGCGCGGCATCCACAACCAGCCCCACTTCCACAACCACCCCGACGCGGTCTATTCGCGCATCGTCTACTCCAGCAAGGCCAGCGACGTGGCTCACGTGCTTTGCAATGGCCGCTGGCTGATGCGCGACCGCGTGCTGCTGACCGTCGATGAGGACGCCGCGCGCGACGCGGCCATTGAGGTGGCGGCCAAGATCGACGCCTTTGTGATCGAGCGCGAGGCCAGTCCCTACAACAAGCTGGTGCTGCTGGCCGGCGTCCAGCGGTTGGAGAGCTTCGAGGTGCAAGTGAAAGCGCCCGTGGACGATGACGCCGCCGTGCTCGCGGCGCTATCGGGCGGGCCAATCACAGTGACGCGCGCCGCCCACTACCGGCAGTACGACCACTACTTCCTCTTCGACAGCGGCGACCCGGACGCGGCCCGGCTGCGCTATCGCGAGGACGAGTTCATCGACGAGGCGGGCGAGGTGACGCAGGTGCGCGCCCGGCTGACGCTCATCGGCGAGGGGCAGCGCGAGGAGTTCCCCAACGCGGTCATGCTCTCCCGGTCGCGCTTCCTGGCCACGGCCGACCGCAGTCTGCGCTTCTACCAGGAGTACTTCGCCCCCGCCCGCGAATTGCGCGTCCACAAAGACCGCTACCGCTGGCACATCCTCTACAAGGCCACCGACTTCGCCATCAACCTCGACCGCGTGCTGGAGCCGGAATTGCCGGGCTACTTCCTGGAGATCAAGGCCCGCACCTGGTCGCGCAGCGACGCCGAGCGCAAGGCGGCGCTGATCACCGAGTTGCTGGGACAGTTTGGGCTGACGCTGGGCCAGGCCGAGCGCCGCGAGTACACCGAGATCGCTTTGAGCGCCAACGAGGAGAAAGAAGGGGCTAGGGGTTAGGGCTTAGGGGTTAGGGACTAGGGATTAGGGAAGAGCGCTCTTCCCCAGCCCCTAATCCCTAATCCCTAGAACCTAGAAGCCAACAAGCTGCTGGAACTTCATCACCGAATTGAGGTCGCCCTCGACCTTGACCTTGCCGGTCATGAAGGCCATCATCGGGTTCAGGTTGCCGCTGGACAGGGCGGCGAAGTCGTCGGTCGTCATCTTGATCGTCGCGCTGGGCGTGGCCGCCGGCGCGCCCTCATTCACGGCCAACTGTCCGTCGGCGATGTTGACGAACCATTGCCCGCCGTCGGCGCCGCTCAGATCGAACAGGATACCCATGGTGGTCCCGGCGGCCTTGTCGGCCTGGAAGCGGGAGGGCATGGTGCTAAACAGATCGGCTGTGCTCATCTTTCAGTTGTCTCCTTGAAAAAGGGCTGTTGGCTATCCCCTAGCGGGCCGGCGTCGCGCCGCGCCCGGCTTGTTTGCTCTTCTCCCCGCCACGCGGGGTCTTCGAGGGCGAGTATAACAGGGGGGCTACCTCTGTCAAGCAGCGCCCGCTTGGTTAATGTTTGCTCAACGACAGCCCTACGGCGCGTCGCTAGACCGGCCGGGGCGGTTGCCGCGCGGGGCGCTTGTGTTAGAATGCGCCCTAGTTTAACCGGAGAGGAAGAGACGGGCGGCCAGATGATGCCGCTTTTCGTCGTGTATTCCCAAACTTGAATCACAAATTCAACATCTTCCGGGAAGGGGCTTAACTTCATGGAGAACAATGAAACCAAACCGGGCAAGCGTCTGTCCTGGCCGCTGATCGTCGGCTTTGTGGTGGTCGTTGCCCTCATTTTGGTGGGGCTTTTCCTGCCGCCGATCTCGCTGGGCACGCGCCTGGGGCTAGGCGGCAACAACGCGGCAACGACCGCGAACGCAACCGCGGCGCCGGAGCAGACCGGCGGCGAACTGCCGGAAGGCGTCACGCTGACCGCCGTCAGCGCTGTCGCCGTCAGCCGCGTGGCCACGGCCGACCTGGCCGCGGCCGACACCGCGCTGGCCGACGCGGCGGGGACGCTGCCCGCCAACGCCAGCAGCGATGTCTACGTCCTCGACTACAGCGGCGACAGATCG
>JAIBAS010000461.1 GCA_019695075.1 Promineifilum sp.
AGACCTCAGAGGTCTTCTGAGACCTCTGAGGTCTTTCTGAGCACTGACCACTACCCGCTCACCTTCACCATTACCCGCGTCCCCCCCGCCGGGGCGCTGGCGATGGTCAGCAGGCCACCGCCGCGCTCGACGCGCTCGCGCATCGACTTCAGCCCCAGGTGGCCGGGGAACTCCTGGCTCATGTCGAAGCCCTGACCGTTGTCGCAGACTTCCAGCACCACCCGGCCGTTGTCGCCCACCAGCCGCACCTCGGCCGCCGTCGCCCGGGCGTGCTTGACGATGTTGTGCATCGCCTCCTGGGCCACGCGGTAGAGCATCTCCTTTTGCGGCGGGGGCAGGTTCGGCTCCGGGCCGAACTCGGTCGTCACCGGGATCTGGTGGCGGGCGCTGAGGGCGGCCGTCTGTTTGCGCAGCGCGGCCACCAGCCCCTCGGTCTGCAACGACTCCGGCCGCAGCTCGAAGATAAGCGCGCGCATCTCGGCCATTCCCGCGTCGGCCTGGGCCAGCACGTAGTCCAGCGGCTCCGTCACCTTGCCGCGCGTCGCCTCGTCGATGGCCGTCCGGTCGAGCACCGTCCGCGCCGTGCGCGTGCCCAGGGCGATGCCATAGAGCGCCTGCGAGACGGAATCGTGCAGTTCGCGGGCCAGCTTCTGCCGCTCCTCCAGCGCCGCCAGTTGCCCGGCCTGCTCATACAGCCGCGCGTTCTCGATGGCCACGGCCAGCTGGTTGGCCAGCGAGCGCAGCAACTCTACGTCGCTCTCGTCGAAGGCGTTGGCCCGCTCGCTCTGGATGTCCAGCACGCCGATGACCACTTCCTTGCTCTTGATGGGCACGACGACCTCGGAGCGCGTGTCCAGCCCGGCCAGGGGCACGTAGCGGCGGTCGTGGCGCACGTCGAGGCTGAGCAGCACCAGGCCCGTGCCCGCCGCCCGGCCGGTCAGGCCGTCCTTGCCGACGCGCAGGCGGTTGGGGCTGAAGAGGATCTCCCCCTCCGGCGACACCAGTTGCCCCGCCCCGGCGCGATAGACTACATCGTCGCCCTCCACCAGGCCAATGCCGACGTGGTAGTAGCCGAAGCGCTCGTGGATGAGCGCCGCCGTCTCGCGCAGCAGCCCATCAAGGTCGAGGATGCCGGCGATGGACTGGCTGACCTGGTTGATGACGCGCAGTTGCTCAATGCGCTCGGTTTCGGCGGCGAAGAGGCGGGCGTTCTCGATGGCCACGGCCGCCTGGGCGGCGAAGGCCATGGCCACGCCGACGCGCGTCGGCGTGTAGTAGCCGCGCTCGCCGTGGACGAGGGTCATGATGCCCACGCGCTGCTCGCGGGCCATCAGCGGCAGGCTGAGAATGGAGCCGATGCTGTCCAGGATGTCGGTGTTGCCCTGCTCGACGGCCACGCGCCGCAAGTGAAGCAAGGCCGGCGACTCCTGGCTGGTGTCGGCCAGCAGCAACGGCTCGCCGCGGGCCAGCATGGCCTCCGTCTCCGGCAGGCCGGCCAGATAGTAGAAGTCGGCCAGATTGACCTCTTCGCCGCGCTCCTCCAACAGCACGGGGGTATCCCCTTCCATAATAAAGAGGCGGGCGAAGCGGTAATCCACCACCGCCCGCAGCCGGTCGAGGATCTGCGTCAGCAGCGGCGACAGGTCCAGCGTCGAGGCTACCTGCCGGCTGATCTCCAGCACCGTCTGTAGCTCGTGGGTGCGGTCGGCGACGCGCTGCTCCAGTTGGGCATAGGACGACTGCAACTCGGCCGACATGTGGTTGAACTGCTCGGCCAGCGTCTCCAACTCGTCGCCGGTGGGGGCGCTGACGGTGCGGCCGAAGTCGCCACGGGCCACCTGGCGCGAGGCCTCCACCAGGGCGTTGATCGGCCGGGTGATGCGCTGCATCCCCCCGGCGACGACCAGCGCGGGCACGATGATGCCCAGCAGCAGCAGCAGCGACAGCCCGGCGGCGTAGCGGCGCAGCGGCGACATCAGCGTGCCCCAGTCCTCCTCGATGACCAGGCTCCAGCCGGTGCCGGGGATGGGGCCATAGCTGGCCAGCACCTCTGCGCCCGCGGAGGTCGTCCGCAACGCGCCGGAGTCGCCCGACAGCGCCGGGCCGACGATGGGGTGGTCGTTGAGCGACTGGCCGGCGCCGTCGTTGTCTTCCGGCGTGGCGAAGATGAGCCGGCCGGTCCCGTCGATGACGTAGGCCTGCCCCTTGCTGTCCAGCCGCAGCCGCAGCAGCGTGCCGTAGAACGAGTTGAGCACGTCCGGCCCAATGCGGAATTGCCCCACCAGCACGCCGCGCAGTTCGTTGCGCCCGCTGAGCACAGGCACGGCCACGGCCAGGACGGGGTCGCCGCCGCTGAGGTTGTTGCCGGTCAGGTTGGAGAAGGCCGGGCGATTGGGGTTCTGGATGATCTGGCGAAAGATGGGCTGGGCCGACCAGTCATCGCCGGCGGCGTCGGCCACGGCCGGCTGGGTGGCCACGACGCGGCCGAGATTGTCCAGCAACACAACGCCGCCGTCGAAATAGGTCAGTCGGTTGGCCATGCCCGCCAGGCCCGCGCCGAGGGTTGCCTCGCCGTCGCCGCCGGCGGCCAGGTCGCGGGCCACGCCGGACAGCAGCTCCGGGTATTCCTGCAGGCTGGCGCTCAGTTCGGCGGCCGACAGCCGGGCCAACTCCCGGTCACGGTCGATGACCAGGTCTTCGGCGACCCCCTGCGCGGCGAAATAGCTCAGCACGGCGACAAGCAGGTACATCGCCACCGCCGGCAGGAGCGCCAGGGTCAGAATCTTGGTCCGCAATGAGCCACGCATGGTTGTGTGCCGTTGGTGCGCTCGGCGCGTGCCGGTGCGCCTCTACGGTTGCAACGCCTCGATTGCCTGGCAGGCCTGGGCCAGCCGTTCGGCCGGGGCGGCCTGGCCCAGCGTCAGGATATCTTCAAAGGCGGCGTCGGTGATGTCGCGGACGCCGATCATGTTGGCGAAGACCTCGGCGGTGACGGAATAGCCGCGCGTGTGGCCGTCGGCGAAGACGGCCAGGTCGAGGTCGGTCGTTTGCTCCGGCAGGTCGGCGCGGACGAGTGCGGCCCACTGGTCGACCAGCGAGGCGCGCGCCGGTTGCAGGAAGCTGGCGCGGGCCATGGCCAGGCCATATTCCTCGCCGACGAGGAACTTAAGCAGCTCCCAGGCCTCCTCCGGGTGCTGGGTGTTGGCGGCGATGGCGAAGCCGTCGGTGGTGGCCAGCGTCGCCCGGCGGGCGGGGCCGACGGGGAAGGGGGCCACGCCGACGCGGAAGTTGGCATTGACCAGGATGTCCTTCAGCGCCCACGAGCCGTCTTCGACCATGGCCACGCGCCCCTCCCAGAAGGCCCGCCGCGTCTCCAGCTTGTTGAGCGCCAGCGGCGAGGCCATGACGCCATCGTCCTGGAAGCGCGCCCGCAGCCATTCCAGCGCGGCCACGGCGGGGGCTTCGTCCAGCACACAGTCGGTCGGGTCGTCGGGGTTGACGAAGTGGCCGCCGAAGGCGTTGACGTGGATTTGCACGCGGTCGTAGATGGGGTCGAGCGTGCTGCCCCAGACCGTGCCGTCGGCCGATGTCAGCGCGGTCATGGCCGCCAGATAGTCGTCGTAGGTCCAATCAGGGCCGGGGTAGGGCAAGCCGGCGGCGTCGAACATGTCCTTGTTGTAATAGACCGCCAGCGCGCCGTGGTATTTGGGCAGGGCATATTGCATGCCGTCGGCGGTGAAGAAGGCCTTGTACTGCGCCTCGTCCCACTCGGCGATGGTCTCGGCCGAGAGGTCGCGCTGGACGTAGGGGGCCAGGTCGAGCAGGTAGCCGGCCTGCGCCCAGGCGGGGAAGAAGTCACAGCAGCCGGAGATGACGTCGGGCGCGGAGCCGGACTGGAACATGGCCGGCATCTCACCGGGCACGTCTTCCGGGTCGGGCGTGTAGAAGACGCGGATGTTGGGGTGGGTGGCGTGGAACTTGGCCAGTTGTTCTTGGGCCATGCCGGGGAACCAGTCGGTGCGCCAGTCCTGATAGACGAGTTGAACGATCTCGCCGTCGCCGGCCGCGGCCGCCGGCGCCGCTGTGGTTCCTGAGGCCGGGCCGGTGGATGGCTCGGTCACATCGGCCGCGCCGCCGGGCGAACACGCGGCCAGAAGCAGCAGGAGCGGAAGGATGAGCAAGCGGCGTTTGCGATTCATGGCCGCCATTATACGCGCCGCGGCGCGGGCCGGAAAAT
>JAIBAS010000486.1 GCA_019695075.1 Promineifilum sp.
GTAGTGGCCCGCCCCAGCGCCAGCCCGCTTACATTATTGACCGGGCAAAGTACCGACGACGTTGAAGGTGTTCAGGATGTGGTCGAGCGCGTCCAGGTCGGCCTCGGTCACGGCCTGCACCAGGACGACGACCGAGTAGTTCCGGGCCGCCGGCTCGGCGCCCAGGACGATGATGACGCTGCCCACGCCGGCGCAGTTGGAGTACTGGTCGTAGACGCCGGTATAGACTGGGTCAGAGTAGTCGAAGCGGCCGTCATAGGTGCAGTCGGACGAGAAGTCGAACACATCGACAAGCTCGTTCATCGTCGTGTTGCCGAAGTAGGCCCCGGCCAAAATCTGCACCCCGGGCGTCTCGTAGGTGCCGCTGAAGCCGGCAATGTCGGTCGAGGCGATCAGTTCGCTGCCCAGCACCGAGCCGTCGTCGCTATCGACCCAGTTGGAGCCGTCTACATCCGCCCACTCGGCCGGCACTTCGACGTAGATGGCCTGCGAGTCATCGTAGATGCCGACGTAGTTCTCGTAGGTCGCGGCCGCGCCCGTGTCGGTTCCGGCCGAGCCGTCATCGACCTGGACTTCCTGGGCGAAGGAGAAGGACTGCGTCAGCGCGTCGCTGGCGGCGCCGTTCAGCTGCCCTTCCATCACCTCTTGCGTGTCGTAGCGCAGGACTTCAATCGACATTGGGTCGGTGGCGTTGCGGCTGCGCAGAATGTCGCAGTAGTCCGACATCGTCCCATTGGTGGCCAGCACCAGGCCCTCCAGCATGGTGATGATGTCGCCCGGCTTGACGCCGACCTTGTCGGCCGGGGAGCCGGATTCGACCGAGGACACCCAGATGCCCGTGATGTCGTCGGCGGTGGTGACGGCCTCGCCGTTCACGCCGATGGAGTCGAGGTCTTTGCCGGTGCGCAGCTGCTCGACGACCGAGCGCGCGTCCGCGGCGCTGATGGCGTAGTACTGATTGGTATCGGATGCGCCGGCGTAGTTGACGCCGACGACCTTGCCGCCCGTGGTCACCAGCGGGCCGCCGGAGTTGCCGGGGTTGATCGTCGCGTCGTGCTCGATGACCGAGTTGACCGAGGCCCAGCTCGTCTCGCCGCCGGCGTCTTCCTTAGAGATGACGCCGCGGGTCAACGTCGGCTCGGGGTCGCCCAACGGGTAGCCCAGCGCGTAGACCTCGGTGCCTAGCTTTAGCGAGCTGGGGTCCCACTCCAGGAAGGGGTAGCCGTCCCCTTCGATGTCGATGACGGCCAGGTCGGAGCATTCGGATACGCCGAGAACTTTGGCGTTCAGCGGCTCGTCGCGGCCCTGAACGTAGACTTGTAGGAAGGCCGCGCCGGTGACGACGTGGTTATTGGTGACGGCAATGCCCGACGGGTCGATGATGAAGCCGGAGCCGGCGCCGGCGGCATTGTACTGCATGCCAAATTCAGGGTCGCGGAAGCTGCCCTGGGCGACAATCTGCACCGTCGCGCCGATGGCTTCCTGGAAGCTCTGCGCGGAGACTGGCCCGGCAGCTACCGGTTCGGCGGTTGCCGCCGCCACGGTGGGGACTTCAGCAGTCGGCGCGGGCGCGTCGGTCGCTACCGCCACGGCCACCGTCGCCACCGGTTCGACCGTCGCTTCGGCGCCCTCCTCGTCGCCGCCACAGGCAACAAGAGCCAGCCCCAGGATCAGCAGCAAACACAGGGTTAGTATTCGCAAACTCTTCACTCTAGCCTCCTCTCGGCATATTCAATGAAAGCGGATACGTCTTGATCGGCCCAAGTAGTGGCCAACACCACACACCAACCACGCCTCTTATCTATTTGAGACGTGTGGGGATTATACTGAAATTCGCGGGTGAGTGACAGTTAAGTAAATGACACTAAAGCTGTACAGCGTGCGCGTCGGCGTCGTCTAGAATGCGTATGGAAGTTAGATGAAAGTTAGGAAGTGCAGGTGAATCGCGCGATCCCTTTGGGTAATGGCGCGGTGCGTCAAGCATTGCGTGTAGTCGTCGTCAGGCCTATTGACTTTTGTCCCGCGCTTATGCTAGACTGCACCTTTGACCTAGAGGAAGAGGTGTGTGGAGCTGCAACAGCCCACTCGTTCGATTATTCAAAACAATAGCCATTTTCCGTGGGTGTTGCTCCGGACGCCGCCTCTTCGCGCAGCCGGCGTCGGCTGGGTCTAGGTGTTTTTATTCAAGGGAGAATCGGAAGGGATTATTAGCCGATGACTGATCTGAACGATCCATTGTCCGACGAAATGGAGATCCTCAATACGCTCCTCAACGAGGGCATTGAACAGCGTTATCTGACGTACGATCAGATTCTTGAGGCGCTGCCGGAGATCGAGAACAATATTGCCCTGCTCGAGACCTTGCTCGAGGAGGCGCAGACGCTTGGCATCGCCATTTATGAGAATGAGGACGACGTGGTGGCCGTGGCCCTGGGCGCGCCGGACGATGAGCCGGACGACGTACTGACGGAGATCGACATCATCGAGGAAGAGATCCGCCGGCCGCTGACCCACGTGCCGTCCCACGATGCGCCGCTGTTCGATCTGAGCAACGTGCCGATCGATGACTCGGTGGGCCTCTACTTCCGCGAGATGGGCCAGCAGCAGTTGCTCTCGGCTGAGGAAGAGGTCCAATTGGCGATGGAGATCGAGGCCGGGCGCGCCGCCGAAGAGCGGTTGGCCTCCGGCACGGTCACCGACCCGAACGAGATCGACCGCCTGGTGAACGTCCGCGAGATCGGCGACGCCGCCCGCGCCCACCTGATTCGCGCCAACACCCGCCTGGTGGTCAGCATCGCCAAGAAGTACCGCGGCCGCGGCCTGCAATTCCTGGACTTGATCCAGGAGGGCAACGTCGGCCTGATGAAGGCGGTCGAGAAGTACGACTACCGGCGCGGCAATCGCTTCAGCACCTATGCGACGTGGTGGATTCGCCAGGCTGTGACGCGCGCTTTGGCCAACCACGGCCGCACCATCCGCATCCCGGCCCACCTTGGCGGGCGCATCAGCAAGCTCTACCAGGTGGCCCAGGAATTGGAGCAGGAGTACGGCCGCCAGCCGACAGCCGAAGAGATCGCCGAGAACATGGATCTGCCGGCCGACCGCGTGCGCTGGATGTTGCGCACCAGCCGCCAGCCGGTGCATCTGGAGCGGCCCGTGGGCGACGAGTCCGACGCCGAACTGGGTGATTTCATCGAGGACATCGAAGCGCCCGCCCCGGCCGAGACGGTGGCCCAGACGATGCTCACCGAGGAAATCGGCGACATCCTGGACCAGTTGACGCCGCGCGAGGCGCGCATCCTGCGGCTGCGCTATGGCTTGCAGGACGGCGAGTCGCGCACGCTGAAGGAAGTCGGCGAGATGTTCGGCCTGTCGCGCGAGCGCATCCGCCAACTGGAGAAGGAGGCGCTGCGCAAGCTGCGTCACCCGAACTTCGCCGGGCATCTGCGGCAGTACCTGAACTAGGGCTGTCCGCGTTACAGGAATGGCAACGCCCTCCGGTAGGCCACACCCGTGGCTCACCGGAGGGCGTTTTATTTGCGGCAGACGAAGGCCGTGTCGCCGGGATGGATGTGGTAGTGGGCCGGGCGGCCGAGGCTCATATCGATGGCTGTGACCTCGCTGAAGCCGGCGGCGCGCATCTTCTCGGTCACGTCGAGGCCATAGTGGCGCAGGTGGCCGTTGGCGTCGGGTGTGGGCAGCGTCCAGGTGTCCCACTTGTGGTAGTCGCCGGGGATGGTGAAGACGGCCAGGCCGCCGGGCATCAGTACGCGGGCGCACTCGCGCAGGGCGGCGCGGTCGTCGGGGATGTGCTCCAGGACGTGGTTGCACATCAGGAAGGCGTAGGTATCGCCGGCGAAGGTGAGCCGCTGGATGTCTTCGCCGGGGAAATGTACGTCGACGCGCAAGTAGTCGGTCGTGTGGATTGGCCCCTGGGCCAGGGCGCTCAGGCGGCCCATCAACGGCCGTTCCGGGGCAAAGATCAGGCAAGGGCCGGCCGGCGCGTCGCGCAGCAGGTCGGGCAGCAGCAGGGCCAGCCCGCGGTGGCGCGAGCGCGAGTCGCAGCCGGGGCAGCCGGAGTTGGGCTGCACGGCGCGCCAGTTGCTGAGCGACAGAAAGGCCGGGCCGCGCCAGCCGCAACAGGGGCACTCGACGCTCTGGCGACGGCCGCGCACCTGGAAGTTCCAGACGTTGTCGGCCACGCTGCGGGCGCGGTGCCAC
>JAIBAS010000559.1 GCA_019695075.1 Promineifilum sp.
CGACGCCTGGGCGGGCCGCCGCGCCGCGCCGGTGCTGTGGTTGCAATGGGAGCCGGCCGGCCCGGACGACGATCCGCCGCCGGAGGATAGCTGGTTTCGTTGGACGGCCGACCTGTGGCCCAATGCGTCCGGCGAGCATCGCCGCCATCACTTCCAACTGGCCTGGGTACACCCGCACGGGACGGCCCTGGCGTGGTCGCCCCAAATCGGGTCATTTCTCGACATAGCTATGCAAATCTAAGCGCTTGTGCGTTGCGTCGCCATCGCGTACAATCCCGCCGCTATGGACGAACAACAGCGACCCTTCACTCTCTGGCGCGGCTTGCGTCTCAGCAGCTTCCAGATCGGCTCGGCGATGGGCGAAATCCTCATCACCAGCATCTGGAACCGCATCCTCATTATCAACTTCGGCATCCCGGCCACGCCGGTAGCCTTGCTCATCGCCCTGCGCTACCTGCTGTCGCCGCTCAGCCTCTGGGCGGGCAACCTGACCGACAACCGGTCGTTGTTTGGCCTGCGCCGGACGCCGATGATCTGGCTCGGCCGCGTCCTGATGGTGGCGTCGCTGCCGTTCCTGTGGTTGAGTGTCGTGCGCCTGGGCGGATCGACGACTGATCCGTGGGGTTGGCTGTTTGCCCTCGTCTCTTCGCTGGCCTATGGCGTCGGCACGCTCATCTCCGGCGGGCCGTTCCTGGCTCTGGTGCGCGAATCCGCGCCGGAGCGGCTGCAAGGGGTGGCCATCAGCATGGCCCAGACGGTGCTGATCACCTTCTTCGCCATCGTCGGCATTGCTTTCAGCTTCTGGATGCGGGACTATAGCTTGCCGGTGTTCGGGCAAATGGTGCTGGCCACCATGATCATCAGCGGTGTCTTCTGGTTCATCGCCATCGTCGGCATCGAGCGACGCACCCCACCGCCGGCGGCCGGCGAGGTCGCCACAGCCCCAACCACCCGCTTTGGCGAAGCGATGCGCACCATCTGGAGCGACCGGCGCACGCGGTTGTTCTTCCTCTTCCTGGCGCTGGGCACGTTGGCTTCATGGAGCCACGAGGCCATTTTGGAGCCGTTCGGGGCCGACGTGTTTAGCCTGAACATGGACGTGACGACGCGCTTCAACAGCTATTGGCAGACGGCGACGGTCGTTGTGCTCGTTGTCGGCGGCATCCTCTGGCGCAAGCGCCCGCCGGAAGCGCAGCAGCGCATCACGTCCATCGGCTTGCTGGTCATGGCTCTGGGGCTGGCCTTGCTGGTCGCCGCCGCCTTGATGGGCCAGCGCCATCTCCTCGAGATCGCCCTGCTCGTCTTCGGCGGGGGCTTCGGCGTCTACACCTACGGCGGCGTGAGCCTCATGGCCGTCATGTCGCCCGACCGTCACGCCGGCCTCTACCTGGGCCTGTGGACTGTTTCCAATCTGCTCTTCAAGGGCCTGGGCACGTTCATCGGCGGGGCGCTGCGCGACCTGTTCCTGCTACAGATGAAGCTGGCGCCCGGCCTGAGCTATGGCGTGGTCTTCCTGCTCCAGGCCGTGGGCCTGGCGACCGCTGCCCTCCTCCTCGCGCGCATCGACATTCTTGGCTTTGCCCGCGACACCGGCCGCCACGCCCCCGTGGTCGAGGCCCGGGTCGCGGCGGCCGACTAAGCTACCGCAACGCAACCGCTCATGTCCGCCCGCGCCGTCCTCCATATCGATATGGACGCCTTCTACGTCAACGTCCACCTGCTCGATCATGCCGAGGACGGCGGCGTGCCCCTGGTCGTCGGCGGGCGGCCGGACGAGCGCGGCGTCGTCACCTCGGCCAGCTACGAGGCCCGCCGGCTGGGCGTTCGCTCGGCCATGCCCACCTCGCAGGCGGCGCGCCTGGCCCCCGGTCTGAAGATCGTTCCGCCCGACTGGCCGCGCATCCGGCAGTGTTCGCGCGAGGTCATGGCCGTGCTGGGCGCGTTTGGCCCGCTGGAGCAGATGAGCGTCGATGAGGCCTACGTCGATGCCGGCGGCTGGGACGGGGCCGAGGCCACCGCGCGGACCATCTTCGAGCGCGTGCCGGCCGAGACGGGGCTGCCCTGTTCCGTCGGCCTGGCCACGAGCAAGCTGGTGGCCAAGGTTGCTTCCGACTTCAACAAACCGCGCGGCTTCACCGTCGTGCCGCCGGGGGAAGAGGCCGCCTTCCTGGCCCCGTTGCCCGCGCGGGTCATCTGGGGCATCGGCCCGCGCACGGCCGACCGGCTGGCGGCGCTGGGCATCGCCACCTGTGGCCGGTTGGCGGCGGCCGACCTGGAGCGGTTGCACGGTGTCTTCGGCCGCGAGGCGGAGAAGCTCATCCGGCGCGCCCAGGGTCTCGACGACCGCCCGGTGGAGCCAGACCGCGGCCCGGCCAAGAGCATTAGCCAGGAGTGGACGTTCAGCCGCGACGTGGCCGACCCGGCCGTGTTGCGCGAACGGTTGCGGGAGATGTCGGTCGAGGTCGCCGCCGAGCTGGTCAAGCGCAACTTGCTGGCCCACACCATTCGCGTCAAGTTCCGCACGCCCGACTTCACCACCTTCACCCGGCAGCGCACCATCGAGGTGGGCGTGGACGACGCCGAGAGTATCTACCGGCTGGCGTTGGCCCTGTGGGCGGAGCACTGGCCCGCGGGCAAGCCGATGCGCCTGCTGGGCGTCGGCGCAGCCGGCCTGGTGGAGGGCGAAAGCCGGCAGTTGGGCCTGAGGCTATAGAAAGCAACACGCGCCGGGCGGCCAAGCAGATGCTCGGCCGCCCGGCGTGTTTCGCCTGTCATTCGACGGCGCGCCTAGCCCACCGTCATCAGTTCGCGCGGGAAGCTGGTCAACGTCCGGCAGCCGTCGGCGGTGACGACAACGTTGTCTTCAATCCGCACGCCGCCGCGGCCGGGCAGGTAGATGCCCGGCTCGACGGTGAAGACGTTGCCGGCGGCCAGCGGCTGCCGGTTGGCCGGGCTGGCATCGGGCGGCTCGTGGATTTCCAGGCCCAGACCGTGGCCGGTGCGGTGGATGAAGTACTCGCCATAGCCGGCATCGTCGATCACGTCGCGGGCGGCCGTGTCCACGTCGCGCCCACTGACGCCCGGCCGCGTTGCCTGGCGCGCCTGCTCGTTGGCCAGCAGCACGGTGTTGTAGATGCGGCGCAGTTCCGGGTCGATCTCGCCCACGGCGAACGTCCGCGTCAGGTCGGAGGGGTAGTCATCGACGAAGACGCCCCAGTCGATGATCAGCAGGTCGCCGCGCTGGAGCTTGCGGTCGGTCGGCGTGGCGTGGGGCAGGGCGGCGTTTGGCCCGGCGGCGACGATGGGGCCGAAGGCGATGCTATCCGCGCCGGAGGCCAGTAACTCTTGCGTCAGCATGGCCGCCACCTGCCGCTCGCTCAGGCCGACCTTGATGCGCGGCAGGATGCGTTGCAGCGCCCGCTCGGCCACGGCGATGGCCTTCTCCATGCTGGCGATCTCGGCCGCGTCCTTCACCGACCGCAGCGCCGACAGCGCCGGCTCGGCGTGGGCGATTTGCAGGCCGGGGGCGTAGCGCTGGAGCATCTGCATCTCCAACACGCGCATGTGCAGCGCCTCGACGCCCAGCAGGTAGTCGGTCAGTTCCAGATGGGCGCAGGCGCGCTGGAAGGCCCCGGCATACCCCTCGGCGTCGTCCCAGGCGAAGATGCGGTCGGCGGGGATGCCGGCCGCCTCGGCCTTCATCGCCTCCAGCGTGGGGATAATGATCGCCGGCGCGTCGTCGGCGGGGACGAACAGCAGAATGGGCCGCTCGCTGAGGTGGACGTGCATCCCGCTGACGTAGAACAGGTTCGGCCCCGGCATCAGGGCGACGCCGTCCAGGCCATGGGCGACGATTTGCTCGGTGAGACGGCTGAGGCGTTCAACATTCATGAGAGCTTTCCTTTGTCGTGGCCGTTAGTCGGGCTGGTTGCCGGCCGCGGGCGTGTCGTCGAGTTCGACCAGGGGCACGCCGGCCGGCACCGACTCGCCTGGCGCGCACAGCACACGGGCCACGATGCCGTCGCGCGGCGAGACGATGGGGATGACCATCTTCATCGATTCCAGCAGGATGAGCTTGTCGCCGGCGGCCACCGCATCGCCGGGGGCGACGAGGATCTGCGAGACGACGGCGGGAATGGCCGCGGCCAACGAGCCTTGTGTTGCCGCGCCTCCCCCGCGCCGCCGCACGCGCTCGGCCGCCAGCCCACGCCCCTCCAC